>JAFWTP010000123.1 GCA_017518845.1 Neisseriaceae bacterium | reverse complement strand
GCTGAATTTACCTTTGGTATCCGCCGCAATGGACACCGTAACCGAAGCCAAATTAGCCATTTCTATGGCTCAAGAGGGTGGTATCGGCATTATTCACAAGAATATGACCCCTGCCCAGCAAGCGCGTTGTGTGGAAAAAGTCAAACGCCACGAATCGGGCGTAGTGAAAGACCCCGTAACCATTTCGCCTGATATGTTGGTAGGCGATGTGGTTGCCTTGTGTCGCAAGCACAAAATTTCCAGTCTGCCTGTTTTAGAAAACGGACAAGTTGTGGGCATTGTGTCTAATCGCGATTTGCGTTTTGAAAAACGCTTGGATCAACAAGTCGGTGCGATTATGACAGGACGCGACAAACTCATCACCGTCAAAGAAGGCACGGATATTGACGCTGCACGCGATTTAATGCACGAACACAAAATCGAACGCGTTTTGGTGATTGATGACGCTTGGGCGTTAAAAGGCTTGATTACCGTCAAAGACATTCTCAAAACCACAGCCTTTCCCAATGCCAATAAAGACGAATACGGCAGATTAAGAGTAGGTGCGGCAGTGGGCGTAGGCAAAGACACCGATGAACGCGTTGCCGCTTTGGTGTCAGAGGGCGTTGATGTGATTGTGGTTGATACCGCACACGGACACAGCCAAAGCGTGATTGACCGTGTGCGTTGGGTGAAACAAAATTATCCTGATTTACAAGTCATCGGCGGCAATATTGCCACAGCGGCGGCGGCTTTGGATTTAGTCAAAGCAGGGGCGGACGGTGTCAAAGTCGGTATCGGTCCAGGTTCGATTTGCACCACACGCATTGTGGCAGGCGTAGGCGTGCCGCAACTGACTGCCATTCACAATGTTGCCACTGCCTTAAAAGGAAGTGGCGTCCCGTTGATTGCAGACGGCGGCATTCGTTATTCAGGCGATTTAGCCAAAGCATTAGCCGCAGGAGCGTCTGCCGTAATGTTAGGCGGTATGTTTGCAGGCACAGACGAAGCACCTGGCGAAATTGAATTGTATCAAGGGCGTTCGTATAAATCCTATCGCGGTATGGGTTCTTTGGGTGCGATGAGTCAAGGTTCTGCCGACCGTTATTTCCAAGACACCGCCGCTAACGACAAATATGTGCCCGAGGGCATTGAGGGGCGTGTGCCGTATAAAGGTCCGATTGTGAATATCATTCACCAACTCACAGGCGGCTTGCGTTCCAGCATGGGCTATTTGGGTTGTTTGACGATTGAAGAAATGCACCAAAAAGCCCAATTTGTCGAAATCACCGCCGCAGGCATGAATGAGTCGCATGTACACGATGTGCAAATCACCAAAGAAGCACCGAATTATCACGCAGTGCGTTGATGTCTGTTGCTAATAATCTTTCAGGCAGCCTGAAACACTATATTTCAGGCTGCCTGAAATATATTTATTCCCCGATAATCTGCAATATAAATCTTCTGTTATTTTCAGGCTGCCTGAAATTTTTTGACGCAATGAAAATGGGTGTTTTTTTGCGTTAATAGTTTTTACCTGTGGCAATTCATTGTATTTTTACTATTTATTGATTTCAGGCTGCCTGAAAAATCAACAAATTTTATCATAAATAAAATCTTTCGATTTAATTGAGTTGAAATAAAATCGTTATCGAGTTACAATACGGTGTTTTTTGTTGAAATCCAAACCCACAGCCATTTTTGGCTTAAAATTGAAATTGTGATGACTTCTGCCTTTATCATTAAATCCGCTCGAATTGACGCTCTATCCATTGTTCTGAAAAATGGAGATACTGAAGTCATCGCTACGCAATTAAACGCGTCGTTTTCTGATTTTGCTAATCTGCAAAATATGCCGTTTTTGTTAGATGTTCATTTACTGCCCGACCCATATAATTTGGATTTGGAAGCGGTGTTGCGTTGCTTTGCGGCATCGCAAATTCGTATTGTTGGCGTGCGGCATGTCGATAAGAATTATGCACCGTATGTGGCAGCGAGTGGTTTGGCATTTATTTTAATGTCCAAAGAAAAGGAAACGGCGGATATTCCTAAACCTGCGGTTGCTGCACCTAATCCACAGCCAACACAAGTGCAACTGCAACAGTCGCAACACAAAATCGAAAAATTGCAAAGCGAGTTGCAACAGGCACGCGGGCAAGTCTTGCAACTGCAACAACAAGTGCAAGAATGGCAACAACAGGTGCGTTCCACCGAAAAAACCGTACGCCAACAGTCGCAACAGGAATTGCGTGCTTTGCAAATGCAACTGCAACAGGCGGGAAATGAGCAAGCACAGCGGCAAATTGCCCAGTTGCAACAACAGGTGCAAACTTTGCAGCAACAACTGCAACAGGCACAGGAAAAACACGCCGAACAACCCCAACCCAAGCAACCTGTGCAATGCAGTCTGCCCACTTCCACGCCCACCATTATTGTGGATAAACCCGTGCGTTCGGGTCAGCAAATCTATGCCGAAGGGGGCGATGTGATTTGCACGGCACTGGTTAGTCAAGGGGCAGAAATTATTGCCGATGGCAATATTCATATTTACGCACCTTTTCGTGGGCGGGCGTTGGCTGGGGCAAGCGGCGATAAAAACGCACGCATTTTTATTCACTCGATGCAAGGGCAACTGATTTCCATTGCGGGCATTTATCGTGTATTCGATAAAGAATTGCCTGTTTCTTTAAATGGCAAAGCGGTTGTCGTTTCATTAGACGGTGATAAATTGAACATTACCGCCTTGGGCGGTTCGTAACATTTTTAACTTTGAGGACGATTAAAAGTGGTAAAAGTTCTTGTCGTAACATCTGGTAAAGGCGGCGTGGGTAAAACCACGACCAGTGCAAGTATCGCCGCAGGTTTGGCTTTGCGTGGTTTCAAAACCGCAGTGATTGACTTCGATGTGGGCTTACGCAATTTGGACTTAATTATGGGTTGCGAACGCCGCGTGGTGTATGACTTTGTGAATGTCATTCAAAAAGAGGCAACCTTAACGCAAGCCTTAATTAAAGACAAACATTGTGATAATTTATTCATTCTGCCCGCATCGCAAACGCGTGATAAAGAAGCACTCACCAAAGAAGGCGTGGGACGCGTGATTGATGAATTACGCAATGATATGGGTTTTGAATACATTATCTGCGATTCGCCAGCAGGCATTGAAACGGGGGCGTTAATGGCATTGTATTATGCTGATGAGGCGATTGTAACCACCAATCCCGAAGTATCCAGCGTGCGTGATTCTGACCGCATTTTGGGCATTTTGCAAAGCAAAAGCCGCCGTGCGGAAACAGGCGAAGAACCTGTTCGCGAACACTTGCTGATTACGCGTTATTCGCCCGAACGCGTGGAAAAAGGCGAAATGTTATCGGTTGATGACATTTGCGACTTGTTGCGTATTCCCTTAATCGGCGTGATTCCTGAAACCAAAGATGTGCTGTCGGCTTCCAACACAGGTATGCCGTCTATTTATATGAAAGACACAGTTGTCTCCGAAGCGTATCAAGATGTGGTAGCACGCCTGTTGGGTGAAAACCGCGAAATGCGTTTCTTGCAAGCAGAGAAAAAGGGCTTTTTCCAAAAATTATTTGGTAAGTAAAAAAGGGTAATCAATAATGGCATCACTGATTGAACGCCTTTTTGGCAAACGAACCACTTCGGCAGGAACGGCACGCGACCGTTTGCAAATTATTATGGCGTATGAACGCAATGATAATAGCAAACCTGTGGCGGATTATATCCCTGCTCTGAAAAAAGAACTATTAGAAGTTCTGTCGAAATATGTTTCGGTAAAACCCGAAGACATTAAAATCACACAAGAGGAACAAAACGGTGTTGATGTACTGGCACTGAATATCACGCTGCCTGAAAACGCAGAAACGCCTACACCTGCAACAAAATAAGGAGTTTTGTTATGACGCTGACCGAGTTGCGTTATATTGTTGCTGTGTCGCAAGAATGTCATTTTGGGCGAGCGGCAAAAGTATGTAATGTCAGCCAACCCACTTTGTCGATTGCTGTGAAAAAACTGGAAGATGAGTTGGGCATTGCTTTATTCGACCGCAGTTCCAACGAAGTGATTGTTACCGACATAGGACAGCAAATAGTGGAACAAGCAGGGCGGGTTTTAGAAGAATCCGACCGCTTAAAACAGTTGGCAGAACGCCGTCAGGACGAGTTGGAAGGCTCGTTCAAACTGGGGCTAATTTTCACCGTTGCCCCGTATTTACTGCCCAAACTGATTATGCCCCTGCACGCACGGGCACCGAAAATGCCTTTGGTGTTGGAAGAAAACTACACCCATATTTTGGTAGAAATGCTCAAAAAAGGAGCATTAGACGCAACCATTGTGGCAGAACCGTTCCACTAAACAGGCATCGAAACCATACCTTTGTATGACGAACCTTTTTTCGTGATTGTTCCCAAAGGACACCCGTTTGAAGAAAAAGATATGATTGCGTCCAAACAGTTAGTCAAAGAACGCATTTTATTGCTGACCGAAGGCAACTGTATGCGGGACAACATTCTGTCGAATTGCAAGGAACTGGCTGCCGCACAAACAGGTTTGCAAGGCATTGCCAACACCCTGCAAGGCAGTTCGATTAACACCATTCGCCATATGGTTGCAGGCGGCTTGGCAATCAGCATTTTGCCTGCATCATCTTTGACCGAAAACGACCATTTACTGTTTTCCGTTGTGCCATTCAAACAACCCGTGCCATCTCGCCGCGTGATTTTGGCATACCGCAAAAACTTTATTCGTCCCAAAGCAATCGAAGCCATTCGCCAGTCGGTATTACAATCGCAGTTGCGTGGTGTGAAGTTTGTTACGGAATAAGTCCATCATTTTCAGGCTGTCTTTTCAGGCAGCCTGAAAGCCATAAAACCATGCAAAACGAAAACAATTTTTACAATGAAATCAAACAGATTTTAGAAACAGCACGAGGTCGTGTGTATCGTGCGGTGAATTTTGCTATGGTTGAAGCCTACTGGTTGATTGGCAAACGCATTGTAGAAGAACAGGGCGGTGCAGAGCGAGCGGAATATGGTGCTAATCTAATAAAAAATCTATCGCAACGCTTAACCAAAGATTATGGTAAAGGTTTCACAATTACCAATTTGAAGAATATGCGATTGTTTTATTTGACTTTTCAAAAAGGTCAGACACTGTCTGACCAATTAAGTTGGTCGCATTATTGTGCATTACTAAAAGTCGAAACCCCCAACGCACGAGCGTTTTATTTGCAAGAAACAGTAAAATCAAATTACAGTGTGCGGCAGTTGCAGCGGCAAATCAACACTCATTTTTATGAACGCCTGTTGTCTTCTAAAAATAAAAAAGCAGTTGCCGCAGAAATTGAAACATTAGAACCCAAAAAGCCCGAAGACATAATTCGCGACCCATATATTTTAGAATTTTTAGGCTTGGACGGTGTTAATGAATTATATGAAAATAATTTAGAAACCAATTTAATTAACCATTTGCAAAAATTTTTATTAGAATTAGGGCGTGGTTTTTCTTTTGTGGCTCGCCAACAGCATATCAATTTTGATGATAAACATTTTTATATTGATTTGGTTTTTTATAATTATATATTAAAATGTTTTGTGTTGATTGACTTGAAAATAGGTGAATTAACACACCAAGATTTAGGTCAAATGCAAATGTATGTTCATTATTATGAACGAGAAAAAATAAATGATGGTGATAATCCGCCGATTGGCATTATTTTGTGTGCGGATAAAAATGAAAGTGTCATTAAATTTACCCTGCCTGAAAATCAAAATCAAATTTTTGCATCTAAATATAAATTATATTTACCCACAGAAGAAGAATTATTAAAAGAACTGCAACAAGAATATTTAAATTTTGAACAGAAATAATATTTCAGGCAGCCTGAAATATTTTTTACATAAGGAAAATCAAAATGTTATTAAGCAATATCGAAACCATTCCTGACCGCAAAATTGTCAAGCACCTTGGCATGGTGCAAGGTTCAACCGTGCGTGCCAAGCATGCAGGACGCGACATTATGGCAGGTTTGAAAAACATTGTCGGCGGCGAACTGAAAGGCTATACCGAACTGCTCAACGAATCACGCGAAGAAGCCTTGGGCAGAATGACCGAGCAAGCGTTTCGTTTGGGGGCGAATGCCGTTATCAATGTGCGTTTTGCCACTTCCAATGTTGCCGCAGGAGCAAGCGAAGTATTTGCCTATGGCACAGCCGTTGTTTTGGAAGAATAAAATGTGGCAACTTCTTGTATTTTTAACATTATTAGCATTAGGCTACGGTGTTGGCAAAAGCCTTGAACGCAAACATTTTTTAAGCATTTTGCAACGCGAACGAGACCTGTCGCACATTGTCGCCTTTTCCGCCAAACGAGTACCCGACACATTTAGCAACACATTTTTAGTCAAAGGCAGCGTAGTGGTGTCGTCTGATTATTTCAAACAATTTTTGTCTGCTTGGCGATTGTTTTTTGGCGGCAGATTAAAAAGTTACGAAACGCTGTTAGAGCGAGCCAGACGCGAAGCCGTGTTAAGAATGAAAGCCGAAGCCCAAGCGGGCAATGCCAACGCTATTTTTAATGTGAAATTAGAAACTTCGGTGATTAGCGACCAAAACAGCGGCGGCGGTGCCATCGGCACAGTAGAAATTTTGGCATACGGCACAGCAGGCGTGCTAACACAATAACATGGTAGGGCGGGTTTTCAACCCGCCGCAACAAACAAACGCTTTTCAGGCAGCCTGAAACAAACGCCGTAGGGTGGGATTGCTATCCCACCGCAACAAACAAACGCTTTTCAGGCTGCCTGAAAATAATATAATCAAAGGAAAACAATATGATAGATGAAAACCCATACGCACCGCCAAAGTCTGTATTAGAAGATTTTGGGCAGCCTGAAATAATTGCCAAACCTACAAAAATGCAAAGATTATTTCGTGTGGTTTTATTTCCTGCTTTGTTTGCTTTAATATCAACTGTTTTATGGTCAATTTCTTTTTTATTTTTGAGAGTATTAAACATAAATATTTTTGGTGTTGTGTCATCTTTAAGAGAATTTTTCTATCTTTATTTGGCGATATATTTATTTTTAGGTATTCAATCTACTCTTTTTTCTATTGTTATGGAATTTTTTATTATAGGGATTAAAAATAGAAAAATTTATTCATTATTAGGCGGTTTTTTAATTATTTTTCCTATAATTTTAATTATGTCAATACACGAAAATAAAAGTAGTTTGTTTTATTCTATTTTAATTGTTATACCAATGCTTTCATCATTTCTCACCACTTTAATTTTAAACCGCCACATTTCATACTATAATAAAAAAAATTATTCAGGCAGCCTGAAACAAATCTTGTAGGGTGGGTCTTCGACCCACCATAACGGACAAATATTATTCAGGCAGCCTGAAACTATATGATTTTATAAGGAATAAAAAATTTTTATGAATTTAGAAAACTGGATAGGTTTGCGTTATTTACGCACCAAAAAACGCAATGGTTTTATTTCGTTTATCAGCGTGATTTCTGTCTTGTGTATTGCATTAGGCGTGATGACGCTGATTGTGGTTTTGTCGGTGATGAACGGTTTTCAACGCGATGTGCGTGCTAAATTGTTTGAAGTCTCGCCGCATATCACTGTGGGTTACACCGACCCAGAGGACACGCGTTCTTGGCAGAATTTAGTGCAAATGGCAAAGCAAAACAAGCATGTCATAGCGGCAACGCCTGTGGCAGACGGTCAGGCTTTGCTCACCAACGCAGGCGAAGTAAAAGGAGCACTGCTGCAAGGTGTTTTGCCTGATGAATTTATTAAAGTAGCGTCTTTTGACGGCTTTAATCAAAGCCATTTGGATACATTAAAATCAGGCGAATTTAATATTATTTTGGGCAGTGTGTTGGCGGAAAGTATGGCAGTTAATGTGGGCGATAAAATCACGGTTTTAACGCCACAAGGCAATGCCACGCCCACAGGTATGGTGCCACGCCTAAAACAATTTAATGTAACGGCGATTGTGGCAACCGAGATTTATGAAATGAATAATACGCTTGCATTGGTGCATATTGCGGACGCACAAAAGTTGTTCAAAATGGGCGAGAATGTCAGCGGTATTCGCATTAAATTAGACAATCCGCAAAACGCACCTGAAATCGCTCCCACGATTATTCCGAATGCAGTCGAACAGGGCATTTGGGTGCATGACTGGTCTTATTCTAATCGCACCTACTTTGAAGCCGTGGCGATGGAGAAAAAAATGATGTTTATCATTATGACGCTCATCAGTCTTGTTGCGTCTTTTAATTTGGTGTCGCTTTTGGTGATGACAGTCAATGAAAAACGAGCCGATATTGCCATTTTACGCACGCTCGGACTTTCGCCCGCAGGCGTGATGCAAATTTTCTTGGTGCAAGGCGGTATTGTTGGTTTTGTCGGCACGGCGTTGGGCGTGCTGTTGGGGGTTACAGTCGCCGCAAATATCAGCAGTATTGTGGCATTTATCGAAAATATGGCAGGACGCTCATTAGTTAATT
>JAFWTP010000122.1 GCA_017518845.1 Neisseriaceae bacterium | reverse complement strand
GGCAGAATACCAAACTTCGCACCGCACTCTTGGGCTAAACTTTGAGCGGCGGCGTAAATTTCGGCAAATTGTGGGTGTTGCTGTGCGGCTGCACCCAAAATAACGGCGGCTTTTTCTGCATTTTTCAGGCTGCCTGAAATGCTGTTGTCGTCTGTGTCTTTTAACATAGAACGCAAGGCTTCAACCCATTGTGTTGGGTGTAAGGCTGCCTGAACAAAAGTCGGCATTCTTAATTCTTCACGGCGAGCAGAAAGTGTGCTGACTTTCGCCCCATTTTGAGCGGCACGGCGAATGCGTGCGGTGAGCAAAGGTTGTTCTGTGCGTAAATCCGCACCGATAAACAACATCGCATCGCATGAGCCTAATTCGTCAATTTTCTGCCCCAACCAAAATGCGTCATGATGACGGTTTTCGTCCAAGCGATAATCTTGCTGACGCAAGCGGCTGTCGATAGACGCAATGCCAAAATCAGCGGCAATTTTCTTCGCCAAGAAGAGTTCTTCAACGGTTGAAGCAGGATTCACCCACATACCGATAGCGTTTTTGCCGTGGTCATTAGAAACACCATTCAAACCTTTCACCACATAATTAAATGCGGTTTCCCAATCCACTTCAATCCATTGATTGTCTTGTTTAATCATGGGTTTTTGCAGACGGTTTTCGTGGTTCAAACCTTCATACGCAAAACGGTCTTTGTCGGACAACCAACATTCGTTAATGCTTTCATTTTCCAAAGGAATCACACGGCGAACGGTGCGGTCTTTGGTTTGCACAATTAAATTAGAACCTAATGCGTCGTGGGCTGAAATGCTTTTTCTGCGAGACAATTCCCAAGAACGAGCGTTGTAGCGGAAAGGCTTGGAAGTTAAAGCACCCACAGGGCATAAGTCAATCACATTGCCTGAAATTTCCGAAGTAACGGTTTTGCCGATAAATGGCATAATTTCGGCGTTTTCATTGCGGTTTGCCATGGCAATTTCTTGGAAACCTGCCACTTCTTCGGTAAAACGCACACAACGCGTGCAATGAATACAACGGCTCATCTCTTCGGCAGAAATGAGTGGTCCCATATTTTTGGCAGGCACGGTGTGTTTTTCTTCGCTAAAACGCCCTGCCCCTTGACCATAACCCATAACCAAGTCTTGTAACTGACATTCACCACCCCAGTCGCAAATCGGACAATCCAAAGGGTGATTGATGAGCAGAAACTCCAAAACGCCTTTTTGGGCTTTTTGGGCTAACTCGGAATGGGTTTTGACTTTCATTCCGTCTGTAACAGGCGTTGCACAGGCAGGCTGTGGTTTGGGGGCTTTTTCTACTTCCACCAAACACATACGACAACTTGCCGCTATCGACAATTTTTTGTGATAGCAAAAATGCGGAATATAAGTGCCTGTTTTGTGGGCGGCTTCGATGATATTCGTGCCTTGCTCCACTTCAACCGATTTACCGTCAATCTCTACTTGTAACATATATCGTGTTCCTAAATTCAATCTTTACCTATCAGAACCAACGATGTTGCGGCGGTTGCTGTTTTTCAATACATTCTTCAAATTCGTGCAGGAAGTGTTTGGTAAATCCACGCACGGGGAAGACGGCGGCATCAGCCAAAGCACACACGGTGCGACCTGACATATTGCCACAAATGGATTGCAGTAAATCCAAGTCTTCTTTTTTGCCACGACCTTCGGCAATGCGATGAACAATGCGATACAGCCAGCCTGTACCCTCACGGCACGGCGTGCATTGTCCGCACGATTCTTCGTGGAAGAAGTAAGATAGGCGTTCTAATGCACGCACCATACTCACACCCCCGTCCATCACAATCACGGCGGCAGAACCCAACATTGAACCTGCTTTGGACAGTGAATCATAATCCATAGGCAAGTCCATAATAATGTCCGCAGGCAACACTGGGGCAGACGCACCACCAGGAATGACCGCTTTGAGTTTGGAACCCTCACGCATACCGCCTGCCATTTCCAAAAGCACCCTGAAAGGCGTGCCTAATGGCATTTCGTAGTTACCAGGGCGTGCCACATGTCCTGAAATGGAGAAAATTTTGCTGCCTTTGGCGTTTTCTGTGCCGATAGACGCAAATTTTTCTGCACCGTCTCGCAAAATAAACGGCACACTCGATAAAGTTTCGGTGTTGTTAATGGTTGTCGGTCTGCCATACAAACCAAAAGACGCTGGAAACGGCGGTTTGAAACGCGGTTGCCCTTTTTTGCCTTCGAGCGATTCAAGCAAAGCGGTTTCTTCACCACATACATACGCACCGTAACCG
>JAFWTP010000121.1 GCA_017518845.1 Neisseriaceae bacterium | reverse complement strand
GGGTAGTGACCCAAAGTCGTGCGAGTTCAAGTCTCGCTGTCGGCACCAACAATAAAACGCTGTTTATGTTGAAAATAAACAGCGTTTTTTATTTTTCAGGCAGCCTGAAACCTTTGCAAAACCTATTTTAAGCATAAAACAAATGCAATCGTTATAGGGTGGGCATTCTTGCTCACCAGCCGCCCGATAGGGCGGAATTTTCTTAAATATCAATAATTAATCAACGCCTATCGGCGTTGTTGGTGGGCTGGAAAGCCCACCCTATAACAGACGCTTTTTTGTTTCAAATTAAGTTTTGCAAAGGTTTCAGCCTGAAAATGAGATTGAAACGCGTGGCGGGCAAGTTGCCCACCCTACGCCTTTATAGTCGTTTCAGAGCAAAAGCAGGTAAGCCAACGAGCCACAGACAGTATAGATAATACGGCAAGGCGAAGTAACACAGCATAATTTTGCTATGAAACGACTATATTTCTATCCACAGGCAAACCTGCGTCTATTAAGCGTTGCCAGTCGAAAAAATGTCCTGGGTCGGTTTTGCGGTTGGGGGCAATGTCTGAATGTCCGCAAATGGCGGTGATGGTGGGGTATGTTTGAATTAAATCTTTTAATAAAATCAATAAATTATCGTATTGCGGCTCGGTAAAGGGTTCAAAATCGCAACCTTCTAATTCAATGCCTACTGAAAAATGGTTGCATTTTTCCTGCCCACGAAAACAGGATACACCTGCGTGATATGCCATATTATTGACGCTCACAAATTGTTTCACCAAGCCGTTTCGTTCAATTAAAAAATGGCTGGAAACACGCAAATGAGCAATGGATTGTAAAAAAGCGTCTTCTTGTTTATCTAATTGATTTTGAAAGAGTTTATCTATGCAGCCTGAACCGTATTCAAACTGCGGCAACGATATATTGTGCAGTACAATCAGCGATATGGCGGTATTTTCGGGTCTGGGCTCGAAATTAGGAGAGTGGGTTTGCACCGCAAGTTGATAAAAACCGTTATTAAACAAAGACATATTTATAAAAAACAATATTTCAGGCAGCCTGAATGGGTAAAAATTGAAGTGGCGCACCCAACAGGGATCGAACCTGTGACCTTTGGCTTCGGAAACCAACACTCTATCCAACTGAGCTATGGGTGCGTGTTATGTTGGCAGGCAAGCGTACCTACGAAAGAGCGGATTTTATCAAAAAATCGTTCAACATACAAAAAAATGCACCCTGAAAGCATAGCAAAACCGCCGTATATTTCGTATAATAGCCGTTTTGTATTTTTTTAGAATAACAAGGTTTAGGTTATGAACACAATTCGCTTGTCGCAACGCGGTTCGGCTCAAACCACAGTCATTGTTGGAGCCCTTGTCGCTGTTTTGTTTGTATATTTCTTGTTCCGCTTGGCAGTGTCGGGCGTGAAAATCGATCCCGATGATGCGTCAGACGCAGCGGTGAATAGCCGCATTCAGTCGGTGGGCATGGTGAGCGTGTCGGACGGCATTGAACCTGGCACACGCACAGGCGAGCAAGTGTTTGATAAAACTTGTAATCAATGCCACGCGTCAGACGCGTCTGTGGCTAATTCGCCCAAGTTGGGCAATAACGCCGAATGGGCTCCACGCATTGCCAAAGGCTTTGATGAGTTGATTGCTAATGCGATTAACGGCTTTGCAGACGGTGCTATGCCTGCACGCGGCGGTAATCCTGATTTAACCGATGAAGAAATTGCACGGGCGATTGCGTTTATGGCTAATCAATCGGGTGCCAACTTTGTTGCTCCGCCTGTGGCAGGTGAAGAACAACCTGCGGCAGAAGCCCCTGCGGAACAACCTGCTCAATAATCTATTGATAAATTTTTCAGGCTGCCTGAATGCGTTATATCGTTTTCAGGCAGCCTGAAAATGTATTAAAATAAGCCGTTTATCACATATCAAAAAATAGGCAAACCGCACTATGGCAGACAGAACAGCCCCCAAAAAACCACGCAAATCGACAACGCAAAAACGCCCCCCAAAGCGGGCGGTGGTGAAAAATGATGACTTGCCCAACCCCATTACGGCGGTGTTGGTGGGCGATACGCTGTGGTTGGTGTCTTTGGTTTTAACGGGCTATTTGGTGTTGTGCCTGTTAAGTTTCACTGTGGGCGATGTGGCGTGGTCGCACAGCACCAGCACCAACGAAGTAGTGCGTAATTTGGGCGGACGAGTGGGTGCGTATCTGTCTGATATTTCTTATTATTTATGCGGTTTTTCGGTGTGGTGGGTGGTGTTTGCCGCAGCAGTCTGGCTTTTCAAAAGTTTTCGTGCAAGAAGTGTGCGAAAAAACAAAGGGCGTTATTTGCGTTGGGTGGGGATTTTGGGCTTATTGCTGTTAATGGCCGCATCCAGCGTGATTGAACACTCGCTCTGGGCAGGCAGCCTGAAAAATTCTTTACCTGCGGACGCAGGCGGTTTGTTGGGTCGGGCTTTAACGCCCAAAGTCATGCCCTTGTTTGGCACTTCGGGCAGTACGATTGCGATGGTTGCCGCCATGCTTATCGGTGCGTCTTTAATTTTGCAAGTGTCGTGGTTGGAAATTTTAGAATCGGTTGGCAAATTGTTAGAACGCATTTTTGGCATTGCTATTCGCAAACCCAAAGCGATTATTGACAATATTAAAAATCGTGATGAGGGCGAAGAAATTGCCAAAAAAGCCAAAGAAATCAATGAAAAACCTTTGGAAATTCAGCAAGCCAGCATTTTGCGTGGTCGCGAATTAGAAGCGGCGAAAGTGCGTCAGCAAGATAAACGCCGCATTAAAAAAATGGCACAAGAACAAAGCGGTTTGCTGTTTAGCGAAGAAGAAGACGATTTGGGCGATAATCCTTTGCCGCCCTTGAATTTGCTGAAACCTGTGCCAGAACAAACGATTACGGTTGATGAAAAAACGCTTAACACCAATGCCACACAAATCGAAACCAAATTAAACGAGTTTGGTATCGGCGTGAAAGTGGTCAAAGCAACCGCAGGTCCTGTGATTACACGCTACGAAATCGAGCCTGCACAAGGTGTTAAAGGCAGTCAGATTGTGGGTTTAGGCAAGGATTTGGCACGGTCTTTATCTTTACAAAGCGTGCGTATTGTGGAAACCATTGAGGGCAAAAACACAATGGGCATTGAATTGCCGAATGACAATCGTCAAACCGTTTGTCTGCGTGAAATCTTTGAAGCCGATGTTTTCCAAAAAAGCACACCCAAACTGACGGTGGCATTAGGCAAGGATATTGCAGGCACGCCAGTGGTGGCGAATTTAGCCAAAATGCCGCATTTGTTAGTTGCGGGTACAACGGGTTCAGGTAAATCGGTGGGTGTTAATTCAATGATTGTGTCGATGTTATACAAAGCCCGTCCTGACGAAGTGCGTTTTATTATGATAGACCCGAAAATGCTGGAATTGTCGGTGTATCAAGATATTCCGCACCTGCTTTGCCCAGTGGTTACCGATATGAAACTTGCCGCCAACGCCTTGGCGTGGAGCGTGGCAGAAATGGACAAACGCTATAAATTATTAGCCCATGTTGGCGTGCGGAATATTGAAGGCTTTAACGCCAAAATTCAGGAAGCCATTGAGAAAAAACAAAATATTCCCAACCCATTTAGCCTTGACCCTGATAATCCAGAGCCTTTGGAAAAACTGCCGTTTATCGTGGTGGTGGTCGATGAATTTGCCGATTTAATGATGACGGGCGATAAGAAAAAAGTGGAAGAATACATTGTGCGTTTGGCACAAAAGGCAAGAGCCGCAGGCATACACCTGATTTTAGCCACACAACGCCCATCGGTTGATGTGATTACGGGTTTGATTAAAGCAAACATTCCCACACGCATTGCGTTCCAAGTATCGAGCAAAGTGGATAGCCGCACCGTGTTGGACCAAATGGGGGCAGAAAACCTATTAGGGCAGGGCGATATGCTGTTTTTACCGCCAGGAACCGCCTATCCGCAACGCATACACGGAGCGTTTTTATCGGACGATGAAGTGTTAGAAATTGTCGCATGGATTAAACGCCACTCCGCCCCCAACTACATTGACGGCATATTAGACGGCGGCACGGGGGCTGATGACGGCGGTTTTGGTGGCATCGCAGGTGGCGAAAATCAGGACGAACTCTTTGACCAAGCGGTGAAGTTTGTATTAGAAACACGCAAAACTTCTATTTCATCACTGCAACGGCATTTACGCGTAGGCTATAACCGAGCCGCTAATCTGATTGAAGCAATGGAGCAAGCAGGTGTGCTATCCGCCCTAGAATTGGGTGGTGCAAGGAAGATTTTGAAGAAATAAGCGGGTAGGGTGGGCAAACCGACAGACAACGGAAAGCGTTTATCGCTTACAGTTGTGTCGTTGCGAGCCTGGCGGAAGTCAGGTGTGGCAATCTCTTGCCCACGCAGTTTAATGAGTTTTCAGGCAGCCTGAAAACGGAAAACGGTATTAAACATACCGTTTTTTTACACCTAACACTTTTCAGGCAGCCTGAAAAACTGCCCACTGAAAATCAACCTTCTCTTGCGTGGTTAATGGTGTATTTGGGGATTTCAATCGTTAAATCGTCTTTTTCAACAGACGCTTGGCAACTTAATCTTGATGTTGCTTCCAAGCCCCATGCTTGGTCTAATAAGTCTTCTTCAATGTCGCTAGCGTCTTTTAGCGATGAAAAGCCTTGTCGCACAATAATATGACAAGTGGTGCAGGCACAGGATTTTTCGCAGGCGTGTTCGATTTCAATATGGTTGTCTAAAAGGGCATCAACAATTTTGGTGCCTGTGGCAATATTGTGCAAGGTTGCACCATTCGGACACAACTCTGGGTGCGGTAATACGGTGATTGTGGGCATATTTTTTGCTTTCTGTTTGTTTTGCGGTTTGCTTGTTTTTAATTTACTCTGTATTCATTTATCATCATATTTTTTCAGGCTGCCTGAAAAGGTT
>JAFWTP010000120.1 GCA_017518845.1 Neisseriaceae bacterium | reverse complement strand
TGAAACAAAAAAGCGTTCGTTATAGGGTGGGCATTCTTGCCCACCGTCAAACCGCAGGTTTGATAACAATTTGATTTATAATAAAAATTGCCTATTTTGCCCTATCGGGCAAATGGTGGGCAGGAATGCCCACCCTATAACCATTTACATTTGTTGTATGCTTAAAATAAGTTTTGCAAAGGTTTCAGGCTGCCTGAAATATTTAAAAAAACCGTCTCATAAGACGGTTTTTCATTCTTTCAGGTTGCCTGAATATATTGCAAATTTATTCCGCCACAACCACTAATGCAGGACGCAGTATGCGGTCGTTGAGCGTATAGCCTTTTTGCATGACTGCAATTACGGTGTTCGTCTCGACTGTATCCGATTTTTCTTTTTTCATCGCTTGGTGCAAATTTGGATCGAATGGCTGTCCGACTGGATCGATTTCAACCACTTTCACATTGCTAAATGCCGTGGTAAGTTGTTTGAGCGTCATTTCTACGCCCATTTTTAGGGCTTCAAAATTGCCGCTTTGGTCTTTAAGTGCCATTTCTAAAAAGTCTTTGACAGGCAACATTTCTTTGGCAAATGCCGCTCCTGCGTATTTGTGTGTTTTCTGCACTTCTTCTTGCAAGCGGCGTGCGGCGTTTTGGCGTTCGGCAGCCATGCGTAATTCTTGGTCTTGCAGTTGGGCTTTTAAGTCTTCGATTTCGTTTTGCAAATCTTCAATCGTGGGCTCAACTTCTGCCGCTGTTTCGATTTCTTGTGTATTTTCAATGTCTTGTTCGATTTGTTCGTTGTTTTGTTCTGTCATAATATTTGCTCTATGTTAATGTTCAGGCTGCCTGAAAAGGTATTATTTACAATTTACACGGCATATAATGCCATTTTTGGTTTTTTCAAGCCTATTATTCTTGCAGGGCGGCAAGACTTTCGGCTATGGCTTCATCAATCGTTTTCACAGGCAGGCGAATGTCGTATTCGCTTGCCAAAACGCTGTATTTGGGGCGAGTGATGGCTTGGCTTGTGCTGTCGGTTTTTTCCACTAATGCTGTGTCTAATCCTGCTGCCGTAACGATTTTCTTGGCGAAGTCATACCACGACAAAGCCGTGCCGCCTGTGAAATGATACAAACCACGCATTTGCGGATAATCTCGCACCAGCGTAATCAGTGCGGCAGCTAAATCGGCGGCATAAGTAGGGCAGCAGATTTGCTCATCAACCACGCCAAACGCCTTGCCTTGCTTGGCGTTATTAACTACTGTCGTTAAAAAATTATTGCCCACAGCACTAAACACGCCCGATGTGCGAACAATCAGCGTTGCAGGATTTGCCGACAACGCTGCCACTTCGCCTGCAAGTTTAGATTTTCCGTAAATATTCAATGGGTTAGGGTAATTGCTTTCGGTATAAGGCGTGTATTTGGTGCCGTCAAACACATAATCTGTGGATAAATGCAGCATTTTCACGCCGTGTTGATTTGCCGAACGAGCCAAATTCAACACGCCTTGTGCGTTGATGGCAAAGGCTTTTTCTAAATCGTTTTCTGCCGCATCAACATTGGTATAACCTGCGGTGTTCATCACCACATCAGGTTGAAAACCCGACAGCATATTTTCAACGCTGTCTGCATTGGTAATATCGAGCGTTTTTGAGTCCGTGGCAATCAATTCCCAGTCGTCAGGCAGCATTTTGCGGATTTGACTGCCGATTTGCCCGCGCGCACCTGTCATTAAAATTCGCATAAAAAATCTTTCCAAAAAATGCCGTTTTGGTCTTTGTTTGACACAATCGGCGTGGTTATGCCCCAGTCGATATTAAGCGTTTTATCGTCCCAGCGAATGGTTGCTTGGTCATCTGCGTGATAATAATCGCTCATTTTATACAGCACAACCGCCGTTTCGCTGAATACCGCAAAACCGTGTGCAAAATGCGGCGGAATCCACAGTAATTGCGGCGTTTGACTGCTTAAAATCTGCCGATGATATTTGCCAAATGTCGCCGAATTGGGACGAATATCGAGTGCAATATCGCAAATTTCCCCCGATAATACACTAATTAACTTGCCTTGCGGATATTTGCGTTGAAAATGCAAACCACGCACCACGCCATAATGCGAAACGCTGATATTTTCCTGCACAAAACCACTTTCAGGCAGCCATTTATCTCGCCACAACTCGATAACTTCACCACGATTGTCTGGGTGCGAAGTTAAGGTAATGAGTTTTAAGTCAAAGGGTAAAGTTTTGATGTTCATTGTTTTTTATATATTTCAGGCTGCCTGAAAGGCTTATCGAAGCGTTATCTAAAAAGACAATATTTGTTAGCGACTTATCGCTTACAAATATGTCTTCCAGAGTGTTGGCGTTGGGTCTCGTTTTGCTGAAAGGCAAAACTAAATAACTGCTCACTTCTCACTGCTCACTGCTCACTGTTTTTTCCCCACACCAACAAGGCATGATTGCGTTTGCCGCGTTTAATCAGCGTATATTTGCCAAACGCTTGGGCGGTTTCGTCCAATAAATATAAATCATCGGGTTTTTCGGGGGCGTGGTTGGGGTTGTTTGCCGTAGGCGTTTTGCCGTTAATTAACACCGCTGATGATTTCACAAACTGGCGTGCGTCTTTGTTGGAACTTGCCAAGCCTGTTTTGACCAACGCTTCAACCACATTCAGGCTGCCTGAAACGGTGAATGTGGGCAAGCCGTCTAATGCTAGTTGGGCAAAATCGTTTTCGGTTAAAGTGCTGACATCGCCGTCAAATAGGCTCGCTGAAATTCTTTGGGCAGCGATTAAAGCGTCTTCGCCGTGAATGAGTTTGGTCATTTCTTCGGCTAAAATGCGTTGGGCTTGGGGTTTTTGTCCTGAATTTTTATCCGTCTCTTCAATTTGGTCAATTTCTTCAACCGATAAAAAGGTAAAGTATTTCAAAAACTTATAAACATCGTCATCAGCCACTTTCAACCAGAATTGATAGAATTGATAAGGCGAAGTTTTGTCCGCTGACAACCACACCGCACCGCTTTCGGTTTTGCCAAATTTAGTGCCGTCCGATTTGGTTACCAAAGGCAAGGTTAAGC
>JAFWTP010000119.1 GCA_017518845.1 Neisseriaceae bacterium | reverse complement strand
GTCGGATCAACCGCATTGCCGTTTTCACGCACTTCAAAATGCAGTTGCGGTTGTGTGGCATCGGTGTTGCCCATTGTGGCAATTTGCTGACCGCGTTTTACTTTTTGACCTTCTTTCACCATAATTGTGGCGTTGTTGCCATAAGCGGTTAGGTATTTAGAATTATGTTGAATAATCAATAAGTTACCATAACCACGCAAGCCTGAACCGCTGTATTTCACTTCGCCGTCTGCCGCCGCATATACCGCTTGTCCTGCTTGACCTGAATATTTCACGCCCTTATTTGTGCCGCCAAAATTGCTGAAAATCTGTCCGTTTGTTGGACGAGCCCATGTAATGCCTGCGACTTGACGCGTTGTACCTGATACCACAGGAGCAGAAACAGGCGTTGCGGGTGTGGTCGGCATGCTTACAGGTGCGGGAGCAACAGGTGCAACTGCCCCACGATTAGGCAAACGCAATACTTGACCAATGGTAATGTTGTTATCGACAATATTATTCAGCGAGCGTAATTCGTCTGCATTGATATTGTAGCGTTTCGACAAGTTATACACCGTGTCGCCATACACCACAGTGTGCGTTGTGGCATTAGGATCGACAGGAGCATTAGACGGAATATAAGTGCTATTCGGCGGCACATACGAACCGCCCGAAACAGGTGCGGGTGCAGGTTGCAAGGCAGGAGCAGCAGGCGGCGTGTAAGGAGTGTCATCTTGCGGAGCCGCACCGTAAGGGTTGTTATCCACAGGATTAGACGCACCGCGTGCAGGCGTGCCGCTTTCAATCGGTGCCGCAGGTTGGCTCAAAATGCCGCAAGCGGTTAAAGACAAAGCCAATAGGGATAAGGGCAAAATTTTGTGAAGAGTCATCGTTGTTTCTCTCTTATTTGTTGAATGGTTGAAAGCGTTAAATTATAAAGGAAATAGGGCGGTTTGGGCATAAAAAATAGGAGAAAATAAATGATTTCAGGCAGCCTGAAAATTTATGACGACAATTTTTTCAATGCCATTTTTACGCCGTCTGCGGTGTTGGTGTTTTCAGGCAGCCCTTTGGCGGCGTTGCGGGCTTCTTTTTCGCTGTATCCTAATGCCATTAGGGTTTCAATCACTTCGTCTGCAACGCTGTGAGCGGCAGGGCTTGCGGCGGTGTTTGTTAATTTGCCCCGCAATTCTAAAATCAGCCGTTCGGCGGTTTTTTTGCCGATACCAGGCACGCTGGAAATTTTGCGTACATCGTCTGTGGCAATCGCGGCGGATAGGGCGTTGCTGTCGAATACCGACAACACCGCCAAAGCGGTTTTAGCACCGATACCGCTGACTTTCAGCAATTCTAAAAATGCTGCTTTTTCGCTTTTGTCGGCAAAGCCAAACAATAAATGTGCGTCTTCGCGAATAATTTGTTGTGTGAAAAGGCGAACGCTTTGTCCTGCTTCGGGAAGAGCGGCGTAGGTTTGCATAGAAATATGCACTTCGTAGCCCACACCTTGCACTTCGACAATCATTTGTGCAGGTTGTTTTTCAATCAATATGCCAGTTAAATATGCAATCATTATTTAAATTCCTTTCAGGCAGCCTGAAAAAATGATTTATAAATTAACATTATCGCAAAAAACACCAGTCGTAGGGTGGGCTTCCTAGCCCACCGCAACGCCGATAGGCGTTGATAATACAAAAAATTTTAGAAAATCAGATTGTTGTATTTGCCCCTATGGGGCAATGGTGGGCAAGGATGCCCACCCTACGGCTTGTACTTCGACAATTATTTGTGCGGGTTGTTTTTCAATCAATATGCCAGTTAGATATGCAATCATTATTAAAATTCCTTTCAGGCTGCCTGAAAAAATGATTTATAAATTAACATTATCGCAAAAAACACCAAAATAAGCGATGAAATATATGATAGGGCGATTATGGTGCTTTTTTTCAATAGTGTTCGGCTTTTGTAAATCACTAATGGAAACAATGCCATCCATGAAATAATTCCTAAAAATAATCCGATTAACGACAATATTAGGTGATTGCCCATTTTGGCTGTGGTTGAGGATACGCTAATCCAAAAAATAATCACAAAAGGATTCATTAAATTAAGTAAAAATCCTTTAATAAATAGGCGTTTTTTATTTTCGCTATTTTCTGTGTTTTGTATATAAATATCACGGCGTGCATTTTTGAAAATATTGTATGCCATATACAATAAAAATAGGCTACCTGAAACGGCTAATGTATTGAAAACAAATGGTTTATGCACTACTTGCGATACGCCTAAAATAGACAGTGTCAAAAATCCCAAATCGGCAAACATTGCCCCTACGCCCAAAGATAAGGCTTTGCCGTAGTTTTTTAGGGCATACGACATAACCAGCACATCGATGGGACCCACAGGCACAGCCACGCCCCAGCCTAAAATAATGCCTTGTAAAAATTCGTTCATTGAAAAGGCTGCCTGAATGCTTAAAAATTATTCATGAAAAGGTTGCAATCGCCACGAGTTTTTTAAGCGTTTGGCTAATTCTTTGGGGTCTTTGGGTGCTTGTGCGGACGCACAAAATACCGTGTATAAAGTGTATGCCACTTGGTTTTGACGAAAAGCGGAACTGCCCAACGGTTGCCATTTGCTGTTTTTGCTTTCAATCCATTTTTGATGCGTGGTGTCGCCAAAGGCGTAAATGCGTTGCGTTTTATCTTTGCACAACAAACCTTCGGCACTGATGTTGTCTATGCCATTTTTGCTTTTCAAATTAAGCACATAGCGAATAGTGCCGTCATCAATATAACGAATGTTGTCGGTAAGCAAATAGGCTTTGCCGTCATCGTCTTTTTCAACCACAATTTCTTGCCACGCAGGGCTATCCATTGCGGGGAAGGGCGGTAAATCTTGTTTGTTTTCAACCCATTCCTTGTCTTCATCAGGTTTGGGTTGATATTCGCTAATCTGCCGAGCAAACAGGCTGCCTGAACACAATATCAAGGCGAAAATCGGAAGTAATTTTTTCATTTTTCGTGCTGTTTTCATTCAAAATAGGGGGCATTTTAAAGCATTTCGCCGCCTTTGTTTTTTAAAAAATGCAAATAAAAACTTTCTAACGGCTGTTTGCCGTAATGAATTGATTTTATTTGATATTGATAAGAAGATAATACGCTTAATAATTGTTCAGGCGAACATTCAGAAGATTGCCATTCGTTTTCTTCGCACTCTGTAGCGTTTAATATTTGGGCGTGTTTTTTATCTAAATTTGGGCTGACAGAAAAATATAAAATATTTTCACCGTGTTGCGTTAAAATGTCATCAATTTTACCATGATAAATTTTTTCACCATTTGCAAATAGGGCGATTTTATCGCATAATTCTTCAATTTCTCCTAAATAGTGAGAAGTATAAATAATGGTAACACATTGTTTTAATAAGTTTTTTACATTATCTAAAATAAATTGCCGCCCTTGTGGGTCTATGCCTACGGTGATTTCATCTAAAAATAAAATTTCGGGTTTGTTAATTAAACCTATGGCAAAATTTAATCGTCTTTTTTGTCCGCCTGATAAATTGCCAGACAGTTGATTTTTCTGCTCAATCAAACCCACTTTTTCTAATAAATCCATTAAATAATTTTGATTTTTTACCCCATATAAAGCGGCAAAAAATTTCATATTGTCCATCACGGATAACAGCGGATAAAATGCAAAATCTTGCGGCACTAATGCGATTTTACTGCGTTGCTTCTTGGTTAAACGGCAAAAAGGCGTGCCGTTGATGACAATTTCGCCCAAAGTGGGTTTCACCAAACCGCACAACAGCGACACCAAAGACGATTTGCCTGCGCCATTGGGACCCAACAGCCCCAAACATTCGCCCGTTTCAATGGTGAGCGAAACATTGTGCAAAGCGTCCGTATCCGCTTGTGGGTAACGCAAAAAAAGTTCTTTAATTT
Organism: Neisseriaceae bacterium; assembly: GCA_017518845.1. Taxonomy (GTDB): domain Bacteria; phylum Pseudomonadota; class Gammaproteobacteria; order Burkholderiales; family Neisseriaceae; genus RGIG9985. Next base: position 8,963 of record JAFWTP010000119.1, on the reverse strand, counting down.
CAATCATTTCAGGCTGCCTGAAAAGTGTTTTATCTCTTGCCAAAAGGCTTTTTCTGTGTCCGCAATTTTGTGTAAAGCGGCGGCAACTTCGGCGTATTGCGACAGATTTTCTGCCTTACATAAAGCCACACAAATAGCGGCAAATTGTCGCCAACTGTCGCCTATTTCGGTTAATTGTTGCGAAAATCCTTGAATATCCGCATTATTTAATAAACCGCCCACGCGTTCTAAAAACGCCGCATACAAATAGCGAAAACCCGCTCCGCCTGTGCCGATTTCTTCCTGCATACGCACCAAATTGCCCAAATACAATTTGCGGTATTTTTCGCTTTTATTTTGATTAGGCAGTGCCGCCACACTGTTTGCCACACGATGAATGCCACGATAGCCGATAAAAAACAAAGGGGCTAACATTTGTTTTGCACCGCATTGCAGCGCGTCTTGCGTTAATTTCGGCAAATTCAATTCATCAAGGGTAGGGGGCTTGGCGGTGAAATAATACATGAGCCCTTTGGCAGACAACGCCCCTTTGGCAAAGCGAGCCTTTTGTAAATCCGCCGCCGCACAGCGTTGCGGCGTATCCAAAATCGGGTCAGAAATTAAATATTCCCCATTTTCATAGCCATAAACCACTAAATTATGGGCATTAAAATGAAAACGAAATGCGTCAGGAAAATAAGGCAACCAGTAAATGGAAGTTTGCACGCCAACAGGCTTGCCTTGCAAAAGAGCGTCATTTAACGCTTGCATGCCAAGTTCAGGCTGCCTGAAACGGCGGCGATAAAAGGAAATATTCAGCACTTTTTGCAAGCGTTTGAGAATAGCACCTGGCGGCATTCGATAAGAAATCAAAGGCATACCCGCCATTTTCACCACAGGAATAAAGGCATACGATAAACCACAACCAAAACCAAACGCCAAAGGTTCATCAAACGCCAAACCGCCGTGCTGCAACATTGCCGCCGCCGCACCGCTTTCACAATGAGCCGCATGAATATGGGGAAAATCAAGTTGAATATTTTGCATGGCTTGATGATTATTTGCTGAAATAAAATGAGTTATTTTATCAAATTGCGTTTGTTTTTATGGTAAAAAAAGTTTTTCAGGCTGCCTGAAAATATAGTCAATTCATACCAAAATTATGCAACACTGTTTTACCTTGCCTGCTTTTGCACTGAATTGACTAATAATATATTTTTCTTGCCAAAATAATTGTTTTTTATTATACTAAAACGTTCTACACATTCGGGGGCGATCTTGGTTTCGACGGGGGTTGCAAAGCGAATGCGGGCATGTCGGGATTTCAGTAACCCCGTAAAACACTGAAACTTAAATAGTCGCAAACGACGAAACTTTCGCTATCGCTGCTTAAAGCGGGCCGCTGCAACGATTTGTTAATGGGTCGTGTGGGGCAACCCACAGCAGCGTCATTTGACATTAAATAGTTGGCTGTCGGACTACTTGGCAGTTGATGAGATTTAAGGTAGTTGGTTTTGTTTGTAGCCTGTCTTTCGGCGATAAATAAAACGAGATTTTTAAATAGAACAGACTAAACATGTAGAACGCTTCGTAGAGGGCTTTCGGACGCGGGTTCGATTCCCGCCGCCTCCACCACAACGCTTGTCAATGTGTTCAGGCTGCCTGAACCCATTTCTTTTTATTCAATTATTCTTAATAACGCCATATATAAAATAGTGGGCAGGCTAATGCTTAATAAAAAATTGTGTTTTAATTTGTGTAAAACAAAAGTTAATAATAAACAAATTATCATCAACAAGCCATTGCGATTAGGCATAAAACCAATGGATTTTAATGAATAAATAATTAAAATCGCCATAATCATTAAACCGCTATATTTTTGCAAATAGGCTAATGAATGACTGTTGCTTTTTTTCTTAAATAACCAATAAGGTAAAAATCGTGTTAGTATGGTCGCAACACTGGCGGCGATAATATAAGGTAAATAAGTTTTCATATATATTTCCTAATGATTAACAAAATTGCTGTTGCCATAATCAGTGAGCCGAAAAGAAAATATTGTTCTGGAAAGATAAACAATCCCACAAAAGCACAAGAAAAAGCCAAGAACAACACTTTATAATTTGGATTTGTTTTAAATAATTCATAAGTTAAAATGGCAAATAATGCAACCAAACTAAACTCAACACCGTCATAACGCACAGGCAAGTTATGCCCCAAAAATGCACCTAATAAAACCCCCGTAATCCAATAACTGTGATTAAAGAATGCGGTTAAATTAAAAAGCAAGTTTGTATTTTCATTTTTATTTTTTGGACGAGAAACCAGTAGGGCAAAAGTTTCATCGGTTAGAGCATAAATAAAATACAGGCGATTTTTTAATTTTTTTATATCATCTAATAAGGTCATGGTATAAAAAAAATGACGAAAATTAAGTAAAAAGGAAATAATAAAAACTTCCAATAAAGACGCTTTGGCAACAATAAATGCTACTAATACAAATTCTACGCTACCTGCATAAATAAAAATACAAGTTAAAGCCAAAACCCATAAGGGCATACCAGAAGCAACGCCATATATACCAAAAGCCAATCCTAATGGAATATAACCCAATAAAACAGGAATGGTATTTTTAAAAATTTCTTGTTTGCTCATACCATAATTAACAATTTACATAAAGATAGAATATTTTAATACGCATTATAATAATTTTTCAGGCTGCCTGAAAGGTTTTATTTTGCCAAAAAAACGCCCTTTCACGGCAGGCTGAAAGGGCAAAAGGGAAGAAAAGATAGTAGGGAAACTGGTTTTTAAGCGGCTTTTTCGCCGCCGAATGCTTCGTATGCCATTAGGGCTTCTGCGGCGGTCATTAAAGATGGTCCGCCGCCCATATAAATCGACACTTGCAGCATTTCCATAAATTCGGCACGCGTGCAGCCCATTTTGGCTAACGCTTTGGCGTGAAATGCCAAACAGCCTTGACAGCGAGCGGCAATGCCAATGCCGATGGCAATCAATTCTTTTTGTTTGGGACTTAAAGCCGCGTCTGTGGCTGCGGCTTGTGCCATTTGTCCAAAACCTTTCATGGTGTCGGGAATTTCTTTGCGAATTTCCGCTAATTTAGCGTTTAATTCGCCTGTTAAACCGACATAATCGTGTTGCATATTCAAAACTCCTTATTTTTTGCAGGTGTTGATTTTCAAAATGCTGTACAAGGGGCAGTAACCGACAAGTCCGCCCAACAATGGTACAACACCTACCCAGCACCATTTTGCCCAAGAAGCGTCCAAAAATAAGGCAATGGCAATCAGCACAATGCCCACTACAATGCGTAAAATACGGTCAATACCGCCAACATTTGCTTTCATGATTTTTCCTTTACTCATCTATTTCAGGCTGCCTGAAAGTAAAAAACAGCCTGTATTAAAAAAATTGATATAGACAATAACTCTATGTATTTATTATAAAAAGTTTCAACTTATGCTTTATTCCACGGCATTTTTGCAAGTAATACTGCCAAGCCGCAAAATCCTGTGATGCCTGCAAACAACAAGCCAGCACCGACAAATCCGCTTAATAAAAAGAACCATTGGGATACGAAAAAGCCTAATAGCACGCCGATTAAAATCAGGCTGCCCGCACCGATTTGTACTTGTCGCATAATATCGAGCGTGCTTTTGCCGTTGCCGCTCACTGGCAAGCCTGCGGCTTTCCACGCTTTTAAGCCGCCGTCTAATAAATAGATTTCGCCACAATCGCAAGCACATTGTGAAAGATTTTGAGCGTTAGATTGCGTTCTCATACCCGATAGGCAAGAGAAAATTAAAGTGGTGTTTGGGGGAAGTTTGTCGGCAGACATTTCGCCGACTGGAATACATTTCGCTCCGCTAATGTGTTGTCGTGCATATTCATCATTGGAGCGAATATCAATTAAAACGGCACCGTTATCAATCAGTTGTGCCGCCTGCCTTGCATTGATGGTTTGAATGGTCATTTTTTTCGTCCTGTGTTATGGGACAAAAAATTTCTTTCAAAACCGCAATCACCTTGCCCACGCGTTCATCACAGATTTTGTAATACAAGGATTGAGCATCTCGTCTGAACGACAGCACGCCTTCTTCTCGCATTTTTGCCAAATGTTGTGATAGAGCAGATTGGCTTAAATTTTTTAAATTTTCGTGTAAGTGCATGACGCACATTTCACCATTTGTCAGCAGTAAGCACAAAATTTGTAGGCGATTGGCATTGCCCAATGTTCTCAAAAACTCTGCCACGACAAGGGATTGTTCTTCAAAAGAAAGATTTTGTTGTTGTGTTTGCATTTAAGTTGTTCCTAATATAACGAAATTCTAAATCAATGTCAAGAAAAATTTTTATTTATTTTTTTCTTACTGTATGAAAGTTTTTCATTTTACCATTGTTGAATAATAAAGCAAAAAATATTTTTTATTGAAAATCAATAAGTTATTTTTATATGAAATATTTTCATACAAAAAGGGCTTGTTGGGTGAAAAAAAGTATATGCTTGTTTTTCAGGCTGCCTGAAAAAATCCATACTGTCATTGCAAGCCAGTAGTGGTTGTTAGCAATTTATTGCTTACAACCACACTGTTGCGAGCCTACGAAGTAGGCGTGGCAAGACCCTTATTTTTCAGGCAGCCTATCCATTACAACGACATTGCAAAAACCCTTTCAGGCAGCCTAAAAACATAGATTCTTAAGTGCCACACGGATTCGAGATTGCTAACGCAATCTCTTTAAAAACAATAATTGAGATTGCTACAATTGACTGTGTTAGTTTCGCAATACGAATATCCGTAGGACGCAAATGCCTTCGGCTATTGCTCATTTAAAGGAATGGCGTGAGCCATTCCGAATCCGTGTGGCAATAAAAAAACAAAATGATTACAGTAAATTAAATAGTTTCAGGCTGCCTGAAAAAAACACACTGTCATTCGTGCTATTCGCTCGGCTCGCAATGACGATAAGGGGCTACCTGAAAATGTTAATTCACAAAATCCCCCCACAGCGTTTGCACGCAAGCAATAGTGGCAAGGCTGGCGGTTTCCGTGCGTAAAATGCGTTTGCCCAATGTTATGGGCAGAAATCCTGCCGCTTTGGCTGCTGTATTTTCTTGCGGCGAAAAACCGCCTTCTGCACCGATTAACAACACCACTTTTTGCGGTTTTTCTTTGATTTCACCTAATTTCAGGCAGCCTTGTGGGGCGAGTAAAAGATATTTATCCGCAGGAGGTAACTTATTGAAAATATTGCGTAAATACTGCACTGGCATAATATTAGGCACAATATTTCTGCCACATTGCTCACAGGCGGCAATGGCAATTTCTTGCCAGCGGCGACAGCGTTTTTCAGCCCGCTCGCCTGACAATCGCACGCTGGAAAAATCGCTTAACACAGGATAAATTTTTGCCACGCCCAATTCAGTCGCTTTCTGCACGGTAAAATCCATTTTTTCACCCGTGGAAACCGCTTGAATTAAAGAAATATGCACAGGGCTTTCGCGATTGACGGCGTTTTTTTCGCCTATTTCTGCCCAATAAGCGTTTTTACTTTCAATTTTTAATATTGCCGTGTATTCATAGCCCGTGCCGTCAAACAGCGTAATGGATTCGCCATTTTTTAATCGCAACACATTGATATGCTGTGCAATATTTTCAGGCAGCCTGAAAGACTGTCCCGTGCTTAACGAAAATGGATAATAAAAGCGTGGCATAATAAAACAAGGCTACCTGAACAGTATTCAGGCAGCCTGAAAACAGTGCGTATTAAAACACAAAAGCGTCTGTGGTCAGAGAGTTTTTGCCTTCAATCAGACCTGGAATATCGGTATCAAACAGCACTTTGCGGGAGAAATTGCCGTCTTTTTCGCGGGTAATCAGCACCGCGCGTTTCACAGGGGACGAACCCAACACGGTTACCAAACGCCAGCCTGCTTTTAAGCGTTGGCATAATACTTCGGGAATTTGCGACACAGACGCACCAATATACACCGCGTCATAAGTTTCGTTACCGTAAGCGGTTTCGTCAAAGCCGTCCCGCACTTCAAACGCCACATTATCAATGCCCACTTTGCCCAAACTTGCGGCAGCACGAGCGGATTGTTCCTTGTCAATATCAATCGAAGTAACCTTGTTTGCCATTTTTGCCAACACCGCAGTGGCATAACCGCCGCCCGTGCCGATTTCCAAAACGCTGTCGGTTTCCTGCAAATCCAAAGCCTGCACCATACGGGCAACAATTTTCGGCTCCAACATTTTCGACTGATTAGGCAAGGTCAAGTGCATATCGGCGTAGGCATACGCCTTTTGTTCTTCGCTAACAAATTCTTCGCGGGGCAATTCCTGCAAGACATCTAATAGACGAAAATCCAACACATCCCAAGGACGGATTTGTTGTTCAACCATATTAAAACGAGCGCGTTCAAAATCCATTTTCTGCTCCGATTGCGTGCCTTAAACGGCAGTGTTCGTAAAAATCCCGATATTATCGCATATTTTAAAATGGCTGTGTTGTGCTTGAATGGATATAGTCGCTAAACTTCAAAATAGACAAGGCGGGTTCGCCGCAGACAGTATCATTGAATACGGCAAGGTGAAACAATGCGGTATATTTTTGAAGTTTTGCGACTATGATTGATAAAAACAATAAAAAACAGACAAAAATAAAATATTGTTAATGTTTCAGGCAACCTGAAACATAGTTCAACGAACGAAGTGAAGTTAAAAAATAAGTTTATTCAGGCTGCCTGAAAATAAGGTGATATAAATAGATATATCCATTCACAACAACAAGGCTTATTAAATACCTGCTTGTTGTTTAATGTCGTCCATGGCTTGGCTTAAATGCAAACGCAAAGTGTCATGCACCACTTCGTCTAATTCGTTGGGCAGTTCGTGTTGCAACTGCCACGCCAAAGATGACATATAGCGTTGTAAGGCATTTTTCACCGCACCTGCAATAACCTGATTTAAATGCGGACGCAGTTTTTCGGTGAGTTGTTCGATTAACACTTTTTCGTCCATCACTGCCACTTTTTGTTGTTTGGCAATCGGCGGTTCAACCACTTTCACCATATATGACGGTGATTGTGAAACTTTCGGCGGCGTGGCAAATAAATCTTGCACTTCATCATAAGCGGTTTTATTTTGTGTGGCAGGCGGTTCAATATTATTATCAGCAGGCGTGTTTTCGTGGTTGGTGTTTTCTTCTAAATATTCAAAAAAGTTTTCGCCCGCCGTTTCCATTTGCAATTTTTCTTCTGGCGTGAGCATAACGGTGTTATTGCCATTTGGCTCGCCTTTGGACAATATATCTTCGGCGGTTTGTTGCCAAACATCGCCAAAAAGTACTTGCACGGAATTGTCGTTTTCGTCATCGGCTAATAAATTGTGTTTTTTTTGCCATTCTTTTAAGTGTTGTTGAAAGGCTTTATTTTTGATATTTTTTTCGTCATCAGTCGGCGGCGGCGGTATTTCGTTTTTGCCTGCACGAATGTTTTGTTGTTGCTGTAATAATTGCACCCAAGACGGGTCTTCGTTGGATTGATTGTTTCTGCTCATTGTGGTGTTCCCAAAAAGTGTGAAAGGGTGTTTTATTTTAAAAGAATGCTTTATTTCTGTCAAAATAATTATATTATTTTCAGGCAGCCTGAAAAAAATCCCAAACAATATTGTTTGGGATTTTTATATCATTGAAAAATGGTTTATTTTGCAGCTAAACTTTCTAATGATTTGCCGCTTTTGAGTGCTTGTTCCACCCAGAAAGGTTTGCGGCCTTTGCCTGACCAAGTTTCACCCGTTTGGGGATTAACATAGCGTTTGCGGTTATCCAAGTATTCTTTAACATCAGCCAATGTAACATTGTATTTGTCCATTTTAGCCACAATGTCGCGGACAACAGCAGAACGCTGATTTTTCAATTTAGAAATTTCAGCGGCGATTTTTTGTTGTTGTTTTGCCAATTCGGCGATGCGTTTTTGAGTTTTTTGATCCAATTGTTCCATTTATGAACCTCATCTTGGTTGTTTAACAAAAATTTCATTTTCATTCTATCCAAATTTTTTTTTAATCTCAATATTTATTTCTTTTTTTACAAAATAAAATCGAAAGTGTGTCATTTATGATACAATTCGCCGCTGTTTTTGGGAGTATTTATTAAAAATGATCAGTACAAATAATTTAACCATGCAATTTGGTGAAAAGCCGCTTTTTGAAAATGTGTCGGTAAAATTTGATGGCGGCAATCGTTATGGTTTAATCGGCGCGAATGGTTCAGGTAAATCCACTTTTATGAAAATTTTGGGCGGTGATTTAGAACCCACAGCAGGCGAAGTGGCAATAGAAGCAGGCTTGCGTTTAGGTAAATTACGCCAAGACCAGTTTGCTTATGAAGATAAAAGAGTGCTCGATGTGGTTTTAATGGGACACACCGAAATGTGGGCAGCGATGACCGAAAGAGACGCCATTTACGCAAATCCTGACGCAACCGAAGACGATTATATGCACGCTGCCGAATTAGAAGCGAAATTTGCCGAATATGACGGTTATACTGCGGAAGCCAGAGCGGCGGAATTATTAGACGGTGTTGGTATTGAGCAATCGCTTCACAATGCCACAATGGCAGAAGTTGCCCCTGGTTTTAAATTACGGGTTTTATTAGCTCAAGCTCTTTTTTCTAAACCCGATGTTTTGCTGTTAGACGAGCCGACTAATAATTTGGACATTAACACCATTCGCTGGTTAGAAGGAGTATTAAACGATTACGATTCTACGATGATTATTATTTCCCACGACCGCCATTTTTTAAATGAAGTTTGCACGCATACGGCGGATGTGGATTATGGCGGCATTACGCTTTACCCTGGTAATTACGATGATTATATGTTAGCGTCTGCCCAAGCCAAAGAACGCGCCATGCGAGATAATGCCAAAGCCAAAGAAAAATTACAAGAATTGCAAGAATTT
>JAFWTP010000118.1 GCA_017518845.1 Neisseriaceae bacterium | reverse complement strand
GGGGGTGAAAACCCACCCTACGGCGGTTGAAATATTTCTTTCAGGCAGCCTGAAAAAAAGCGTATGTATCAACATACGCTTTTTTTATCATCTAATCACAGGTTTATAGCGAATGCGTTTTGGTTTTGCGCCTTCTTCGCCTAATCGGCGTTTTTTATCGGTTTCGTATTCTTGATAGTTGCCGTCAAAGAATACCCATTGCGAATCGCCCTCTGCGGCTAAAATATGTGTGGCAATGCGGTCTAAAAACCAGCGGTCATGCGAAATCACCAAAACGCAGCCTGCAAATTCCAACAGTGCGTCTTCCAAGGCTCGCAAGGTTTCCACATCTAAATCGTTAGACGGCTCGTCTAACAGCAACACATTGCCGCCTGCAATCAAAGTTTTTGCCAAGTGCAAGCGTCCTCGTTCGCCGCCTGACAGTTTGCCGACAATCTTGCTTTGGTCAGAACCTTTGAAATTAAAACGCCCCAAATACGCACGGGCTGGAATTTCAAATTGCCCCACTTGCAGAATATCGCGTCCGTCTGCCACTTCGTCAAACACGGTTTTGTTGTCGTTTAAGCCCTCGCGACTTTGGTCAATCACCGACATTTTGACGGTTTGCCCAATGCTTACCGTGCCGCTATCAGGCTGCTCCTTGCCTGTGATGAGTTTAAATAAAGTCGATTTACCCGCACCGTTTGAACCGATAATGCCGACAATCGCACCAGCAGGCACCCTGAAAGAGAGATTATCAATCAACAAACGATCGCCAAATGATTTAGAAACATTTTGAAATTCAATCACTTCCTGCCCCAAGCGTTCGGCTGTGGGAATAAAAATTTCCTGCGTTTCGTTGCGTTTTTGATATTCAAAACTACTCATCTCTTCAAAACGAGCCAAGCGTGCTTTGGATTTGGCTTGCCGTCCTTTGGCGTTTTGCCTAACCCATTCTAATTCCTGTTTCATCGCTTTAATGCGAGCCGCTTCCTGCTTGGCTTCCGTTGCCAAACGAGCCTCTTTTTGTTCCAACCACGATGAATAATTGCCCTGCCACGGAATACCGTGTCCGCGGTCTAATTCCAAAATCCACTCGGCGGCGTTGTCCAAGAAATAACGGTCGTGGGTTACCGCCACCACAGTGCCAGGAAAACGCACCAAAAACTGTTCCAACCACTCCACACTTTCTGCGTCTAAATGGTTTGTCGGCTCGTCCAAAAGCAGCATATCAGGCTGACTTAACAGCAAGCGACACAAGGCGACACGCCGTTTTTCACCGCCTGATAAATGAGCGATTTTTGCGTCCCATTCAGGCAGCCGTAAAGCGTCTGCGGCAATTTCCAACAAATGCTCCGCCCCACTATCCGCACCGCCTGCGGCAATAATTGCTTCTAACTTGGCTTGTTCTTCTGCCAACGCGTCAAAATCCGCATCAGGCTCGGCGTACGCCGCATACACTTCGTCCAAGCGTTTTTTGGCAGCGGCGACTTCGCCCAAACCGCTTTCCACTTCTTCCCGTACGGTTTTTTCAGGGTCTAATTCAGGCTCTTGCGGCAGATAACCGATTTTAATCCCCGACATCGGCACCGCTTCGCCGTCAAAATCTTTATCCACACCCGCCATAATGCGTAAAACAGTGGATTTACCTGCCCCATTTAAGCCCAACAAACCGATTTTCGCACCTGGAAAAAAAGACAGCGAAATATCTTTAATAATTTGCTTTTGCGGTGGCACAGTTTTGGAGACACGCAACATTGAATAAACATATTGAGCCATGATGAAAACCTTTTTGATTTGATGATTAAAAGTGAGATTATAGCAATGAATGACAAGGCTTTCAGGCTGCCTGAAAACCAACAAACAAAACGGCGTGTTAAAAAACACACCGTTTTACGCTTTCAGGCTGCCTGAAACTTATTGCGACAAGCCAACGCTGACTTCGCAATATTTGAAAATAATATTGTCGGTAGGCAGGTTTTCGCCATTAACGGTGCTTGTGCCTTTTTCGGTCAGCATATTGCCTGCTTGGGTTGCCACATTTTGAGCGGTAGCCACATCGGCAATCCAAGTGTATTTGTCATCGGCAAATTCGTTGTCTTCTTTGTTGTCAGTTTTGCGTTGCAAAACGGGGTATTCTGTGCCGTCTGCGGATAATTTAACCGCAACCAAATCATCGCCTTGTGCGGTATAAACGGCGGTAATGCCCACTTTTTTGCCCTCACCCGTGCAAGCGTAATTAACGGTGATTTCGCTGCTTGGTGCAACTGGTGCGGCTTGTTGTGCCGCAGGTGCAGGGGTTTCGGTTGCGGGTGCGGCAGGTTGTTGTGCCTGATTACCTTGACCGCATGCCACCAATAACAAGGTGGCAGACAATGCCAATAATTTTTTCATTTTCATAACTCCGAATTAACTCAATGATTTTTTATCCATTTTGGACAAAACAAGCCGAGATTGTGTGGCGGTTAGATTAAATGAAAATGAAATTTAAACGATTTTTGATAGATATTTTTAATTGCGGTGGGTGGGGCATTTTCGCCCACCGTCAAGCCGTAAGGCACTGGTGTAAAAATAGTTTCAGGCAGCCTGAAATCGTTTTGTCCGTTTTGGTGGGTCGAAGACCCACCCTACGACTCTCCGTGTCTTTGTGTTCTCCGTGAGAGATTAAATTTTTTGTCCGTTACGGTAGGTTAGAAACCCACCCTACTTAAAAACAATCCCAATGAAACAGAACTTTGGAAAAATCCTTTTTGCGTAAATCGTCAGGGCGGATAAAGAAATTGCCCACGCCGCAGTCGCCCCACATAATTCCCTCATCACTTTCGATTTGCAACAAAAGCACGCTGTGTTTTTTATATTTTCGTTCTTCTCTGGGGTCGGTTTGCGTAAAATCGGGGTAGCCGCCGATTAAGTTTTCAACGGTGTGTTGTTTTATTTTTTCCCACGCCTTTTCGCCAAACAGAACTTCTAAATCGGATAAATCGTTTTTATTCAATTTAATGCCCACTTCTTTGGCGGCGTTTTTCAAGGCTTGATTAAAGCCGATACATTCCGTGCCTATGCGAATTTCGGCAGGCTCAAACGACAGGCAATATTGCGTATCCACAGGAAAACCGCCGTCATCTTCTTCATCAAAAATCTGTGGTGTGTAAGGAATATTCAACGCCAAGACCGCCGCTTCATCAATCGCAGGGTTAATTTCGGCGTGATACACCACACGCCAATCGTCTTGCCGTGTGGGATTATCGTAAAAGTTCATTGCATATATATTGCGTGTCATCAAAAACTGCAACAGCCCAGTTGTGGGAAAATCAGGCAAAGGCGGCATTTCGCTCAAATTGATTTGAGCGAGCAACAACAATTTATTTCCTTGTTTATCAACAGGATACGGCATTTCAGGCAGCCAATACGGCACACCGCCAAATTTGCTGGCAGTCAAAGGCAAATTATCCGCTTCTTGAATATGGATTTTCACCGCAGGTTGTGCGGTTTGTTTGTGCAATTTCTCCAAAATAGCGGATACCTGATGGGCGGTGAGTTTTGGGGATTGTGGTTCCTGTTGCCTATCCATTATGGCTTTTATTTCATCAGTATTGATATGATTTTTTAATTCTTTTAAGAATTGAGCCAAATTAACAACTTCTTTACCATTTTCCATTTGAACCGTTGCAGTCGATGCTTGTGTTTGATTTTCAAATTCGGCAATCAATTTATCTATTTCTTTCATTGCCATTTCTATATCACTTTGTTCTTCTTGTTTTTGGTTGCCGAATGCTAAATAGTTCAAATTTTCAGGCAGCGTGGTTAGATTAGGACAATTATCGATATGTAATGTATGTAAATTATTTAATTTCCCTATGCTTTCAGGCAGCGTAGTTAAATGAGTACAATCTTTTAAATTTAATTCTTGTAAATTGTGTAATTGCCCAATTTGTTCAGGCAGCCTAATCATATTGCTTTTAATGGTTAAAAATTGTAACGCACTTAATTTACCTATATTTTCAGGCAGCGTATCAAGTTTTTCACAGGCTAAAAATAACTCTTTGAGTTGATTTAATTCGCCAATTCGTTCAGGTAAAAAAGACAATTTAGAACAATTTAAAATATATAATTTTTCTAATTGCCTTAATTCGCCAATATTTTCAGGCATCGTGATTAGATTATTACAATTAAATAAACTTAATTCGCTTAATGTTTGCAATTTACCAATTTGTTCAGGCAGGGTAGATAGTTGATTACAGAATAATTTTAATTCTTCTAATTTATGCAATTCTCCAATGCTTTCAGGCAAGGAAGTGATTTTATGATGATGAATGGATAAAGTGCGTAAATTAACCAATTCCCCAATATTTTCAGGCGGCCCAATTAAATTTGGGCAATCTAATTTAAAATGTTCTAATTGTTTGAGTTGCACAATATTTTCAGGCAGCGTGGTGATATATTGACAAGAAGATATATCTAAATCATTTAAGTTTTTTAAATATTGAATGCTTTCAGGAATTTGACGCAAATCATCACGATTAACCAAACGCAGTTGGGTAATGTTTAATAAACATTGTTTAATTTTTTCAGGGTCAGTCAGTTGTAAAAAATCAGGAAAAGTCGCAGGATACCGCCAGCGTTTGCCATAAGACGGTGGATAAAACAAGGCTTTTAATTCCGCAATTTCTTCTGCGGTGAGTTCAAAATCGCTATTTGCATTCATTTTGATTTCCTTTGCAAAAATGTTCAGGCTGCCTGAACGATTATTTATGTTTGATTAAGTTTTTCAATTTTTCTATATCGGGAAGTGTGTTGCGTAATTTTTCTGGCATATCTTCTATGGTTTTATAAGTGGCAATGCCCATAGGTTTATTGTAATCTTGAATAACATATTCAGCAAATTCCTTATTCATATTTTGACATAAAATTAAGCCAATAGTTGGATTTTCGTGTGCTTTTTTAACTTTATCATCAATAATTCTTAAATAAGCACATAATTGCCCCAAATACGAAGTTTTAAAATCTCCTTTTTTGAGTTCAACAACCACAAGAGCATTTAATTCACGATTAAAAAAGAGTAAATCAGGAAATTGTTCTTCTCCAAAAATTTCAAGATGATATTGATTACCGACAAAGGTAAAATCATTACCAAATGTCATAATGAAATTTTTAACATTGTGTATAATCTCCTGTTCAATAACTCTTTCATCAATATCTGATTTATCACGAATACCAATTTCTTCAACATTAAGAAAATCTAAAAGATATTCATCTTTGAACATTTGAATAGCCTTGAATGCTTGTTGAGCGTTTGGCATTGTTTTTATAAAATTATTTGGCAGTTCTCCTTTTCGAGCAAAAAGATTTTCATCTATTTGATTTGAAAGAAATTTCTTACTCCATTTGTTTTTTACTGCTTGTCTTATATAAAAAAGCCTTTCTGCAAGTGTATTTGTTTTACGAATAATAATCAAGTGGTGTGTAAATCCTAATGATAAAAAAGTTTCTATATTAAACTTTTCTCCATTTGATTTTTGTTCTGTTAATAATTGTTGCGTATCAATTTCGCTAACTGTGGTTAGCGATTTGTTATTTTTAATTTCGCTAACCGCAGTTAGCGATTTAAAATCTTCGTTCCAAACTTCATAAAATTGACGCATAAATTTTAAGTTTGCCGCAGAAAACCCTCTTAATCCTGGTAATTCTTTATGTAGTCGCTCACTAATGGTTTCAATAGCACCTGTTCCCCAAAAACCTTGACGAGAATTTTTTGAAACATATTGACCAATACCGTAATTAAGAGACAAGACTTCGCTATTCACATTTTTTGCCGCACGATATTGACTTTTCAATATGGCTGTTTTAATGGTTTCTACTGCTTGATTGATATGGTTATCGTTTTGCATTGCTTTGTTCCTTAATCGGCAATAAAGTGTATTCTGTGCTAAAAACTATATTTCAGGCTGCCTGAAAACCTTTCAGGCAGCCTGAAAAACATTAGATAATCAATAAATTATCTTTCAACAGTTACGGCTGTACCCATGCCGCCGCCGATACACAGTGTTGCCAAGCCTTTTTTGGCGTTTTGGCGTTGCATTTC
>JAFWTP010000117.1 GCA_017518845.1 Neisseriaceae bacterium | reverse complement strand
GAGAGTACCGCCAACAAACATTCAATCAACATAGAACCGTAGCCTATGGCTTGGGCTTGACTTTCTTTATCCAACTGTTTGGAAGTCGTGCCTGACGCAACCATGCTGTGAAAGCCCGAAATCGCACCGCAGGCAATGGTTACAAACAGGGCAGGGAACAAAAATCCACCTTGTGCGGCTTTGTTAATCACCGTTTCGCCATCTACGATAACTTTATTTGATGTAACAAAACCCCCAAAAGCAGGAATTTCCAAATGTGATGCCGCACCCATAACGCTGGCACCAATAACGCCGAAAATCGCTAACAGCATTAAGGCGTATAAAAGGTAACTGGACAGATAATCACGCGGTTGCAATAAAATCCACACAGGCGTAATGGACGCAACCAAGATATACACAGACAAAATAATCATCCAATTTGTATAACTTAATTGAAATGGGTGCCACACAAAGCCCAACCACACCACAGCCGCAATAATCATTAACGACACACCAATGTTAATTACTGTGGGCAATTTTCTGCCGTGTAGCGTAAAGCCCCAAATCACCGCAGCCACAATAAACAAGAGCGATACAGACGCAGTTTGCTCATTTGCCACATTCACTTTCTCTGCGGTAGAAGCAAAAGTATTTGCCACAATCGAAGAAAACGCGGCGACTACCAAAATTAACACCACATACGAAAAAATGGCGAATAATTTGCGTGCCGTATCATCAACATTTTCGGCAATGATAATGGATATAGTGCGACCTTTATTGCGTAAGGACGCAAACAACGCACCAAAATCATGCACCGCACCCATAAAAATGCCGCCGATTAACACCCACAGAAGCACGGGCACCCAACCGAATACGGCTGCCTGAATCGGTCCGTTAATCGGTCCTGCCCCTGCGATAGACGAAAAATGGTGTCCCAACACCATATACGGCGGTGCAGGCACATAATCATTGCCGTCTTCTTGTTCGTGAGCGGGCGTGGGACGGTTGGGGTCAATGCCCCACTGTCGTGCCAAATAGCCCCCATAAAAAACATAGCCCAGCAGTAAAACTACTACCGCGATAATCAGTATCAACATTGCATTCATAAAGTTCCCTTTCTTTCATGTGATACAGTGGTTAAAAAATCAGTTAAAAAGCGAGATAAATCTTTCCCCGCACGGTTGGTAACAACGGTTTTTTTGCTTTTATCCACAACCGCAAGGCGTAAATTTGCCCAACCATGCCAACCCAAACGAAATGATTTACGAAATTTAGTTTTACGACAAAGAGATAACGCTTCATCATCAGCCCCATCAGTCAGCACAATTAAAGTTAAAGAACTTTGCATGTGTTCTGGGTGCGGCTGAATTTTATGTATGCCTTGTGTTTGCAACAACGCAATTTTGGCTTGCAACATTTGTGCCGTTAAACACGGCAGATATTGAATAAACAGATAATCGTGGGCTTCTGCTGCCCATATTTGTGCTTTTTTAACCAACACATATTTTTCGCCACGCGAGTGAAATTCACCATAGCCTGCAAAAGTTTCGCCTGCAAAATGGTAATTTTGTTGCGTGTCATAATGATGACTAAACGCCAACAATAACTGTGAAACAATAGGGTTGGTCATACTGGATAATTACGCACTACTCGCAATATTTTGTTGTTCATTTAAGTTTTTAACAATCAGCAATCTAACAATAATAGACTAAACTAATATAAGTATCATACAATTAAACGAAAAAACAATAAAGCGTACACCGCATAAATCAACACCAAACGGTGTAAAATAGACAAATTAAGCACTTTTTACAGGAGTTCGCACAAAATGCAGATTATTTATTCAGCAGAATTAAAACAATATATGCAGCACAAAAATTTAAGCCATATCGAAATCGGCGTTGTGGAAGCATCGTGCTGCTGTTCGGGATACAGCGAAATTTTTGTTAATTTTGTGGCAGATAAAGATATGCCCAAATTAGAAGGCAAAATTTATCGCACCCTAACGGGCGAAATCGGCGACATTCTCATCACTTCCCGCAGCATAGAATTAGATAACACGCTACACTTTGATTTGAAAAGTTTTTTAGGTGTCAAAGACATCAGCGTAAAAGGCGTGCATGCGTGGAAAATGTAATTTCAGGCAGCCTGAAACTTAAATAAAAACCTTTCAGGCTGCCTGAAAGGTTTTTATTTAATATCATACAATTACAACTTACTTTTCATTTCCACTAATGAGCGATTTGGGTCATCTTGGGAGAGTTGTTTTAATGCCAAATCAAAGGCTTGTTTGGCTTCGCTTGTTTTGCCTTGTGCCAAGTAAATATCGCCTTTCAATTCTGCCACGCGTGCCGCAAATTCGGGTTCGACTTTTTCATTCAGAACGCTTAAAGCGTCATCGAATTTACCCTGTTGTAAATAAACAGTGGCTAATCGCTGGATTACAGTAGCACGAATTAAAGGGTGCTTTTGCGTTTGCATAAGCCATTTTAAGTGGTTTGCCGCGTCATCGTATTTGCCGTTTGCAAATGCGTCATCAGCCAAAGCAAGCGTGGCTTGGGCAGAGGCAAAGGTTTGCGGATATTCGTTTTGCATTTTCTGCACCGCTTTCAAGGCATTAGCGTTGTCGCCTTTTTGTATGGCAGCCGCAAACTCGCTGTCATAAAGAGCCGTAGCGGCGGCGTTGCGTTTTTCGATTTGCCCTTTCCACACAATATTGCCTAAATACAGTGCGGCGGCAATCAGCATGGCGAAAAACACCCAACGCCCCCACAATTTCCACGCTCGTTTGGCGTTTTCTAATTCTTCTTGGTCTTGTAAATCTAATGCCATTTTACATACTCCATTGATTTAATTGATTGATTACTTCATTTGGCGATAATGAAACTTGCTCGCCTGTTTGCAGATTTTTCACTGTAAGGCTGCCTGAAAGCACTTCATTTTCTGCCACAATAAGTGCAAATTTTGCCCCTGATGCGTCTGCTTTTTTAAATTGTGTGGCGAGTTTTTGATCTGCTCCGTGCGTTAAAACAGAAAAACCTGCGTGTCGCAAATTTTGCACCGCACGCATTAAATGCGGCTGTGCAGTCTCACCCTGATACATCGCATAAATATCGGGCGAATTATCTATTTTCAGGTTGCCGTGCGATTTAACTAACAGAAGCAAGCGTTCAATGCCTATGGCAAAACCTATGCTGGGCGTGGGCTTGCCGCCTAATTCTTCAATCAAACCGTCATATCGTCCGCCGCCACAAATCGTGCCTTGCGCACCGAGTTTATCGGTTGTCCATTCAAACACGGTTGAATTGTAATAATCCAAACCACGCACCAAGCGGTGATTTTCCACAAACGGAATGTCTAACGAATTTAATATATTTTGCAATGCGTTATAATGTTTCAGGCTGCCTGAACCTAAATAATCAGACAATTTTGGTGCGTTTTCCGCAATTTCTTGCATAGCAGGATTTTTGCTATCCAACACCCGCAAAGGGTTAGTTACCATACGGCGGCGGCTGTCTTCATCTAATTGATTTTCATGGCGTTTTAAATATTCAACCAAAGCCGTGCGGTGTGCCGCCCGTTCTTCACGGTTGCCCAAGCAGTTAATTTCTAATTGCACACAATTTTGAATGCCTAATTTCTGCCATAAATCAAAGCACATAGCGATGATTTCCGCGTCCGTATCCGCACCCGCATAGCCTAACGCTTCCACACCGATTTGATGAAACTGCCGATAACGCCCTTTTTGCGGTTTTTCGTGGCGAAACATCGCTCCCATATACCACAATTTTTGCGGCGAATTGTACAAAAGATTATGCTCCACAACCGCACGCAAGCAAGACGCAGTGCCTTCGGGACGCAAAGACAAGGACTCGCCATAGTCGTCAAATGTGTACATTTCCTTGCCGACCACATCAGTGTCCGTACCGATTGACCGCACAAACAAGCCTGTGGGTTCAATCATCGGCGTGCGAATGTTTTTATAGCCATATTGTGCGAGCCACTTGTGTGCAATTTCTTCAAACGCCAACCAGTCGGCAGTCGTCCAAACGCTGTCTTTGCCTGCCACGGGCAAAATGTCGTTCATACCTTTAACGGCTTGAATTTTAACGCCCATTGCGTTGATACCTTTAATTAAAACTATCCATTTTAGCATAGTTGCAAGGCTTTCAGGCTGCCTGAAAACAAGGTTTATTTTAGTCGTTAGACTAAAATTATTGATTTACAAAGTAAATCAATGGATTGCGAAGCAATTAAGCCGAAGTTTAGGTGAATGCAGTGAAATCAAAACTTATTTTGCCAAGCGTTTTTGCCATTCTGCTATTTGTCGTTTGACTTGTTCAGGTGCTGTGCCGCCTGTGTGGTTGCGGGCTTTGAGACTGCCTTCTAATGTTAAAACGCTGTAAATATCGTCTTCAATCAAAGGCGAGAATGATTTAAGTTTTTCCAACGGCAAGTCTTCTAATTTGCATTTTTGTTCTTCGGCGTATTTCACGGCGGCGGCGACTATGCCATGACTTTCGCGAAATGGTATGCCTTTTTTCACCAAGTAGTCCGCCAAGTCGGTTGCGGTGGCAAAGCCTTGCAGAGCGGCGGCTCGCATATTTTCCACAATCGGCACAATGCCTGACACCATATCGGTGTAAATGCGTAGCGTGTCAATCACGGTATTGACGGTGTCAAACAAGGGTTCTTTGTCTTCTTGATTGTCTTTGTTGTATGCCAAAGGTTGCGATTTCATCAGCGTTAAAAGGGCGATTAAATGCCCATAAACGCGTCCTGTTTTGCCACGAACTAACTCGGGTACATCGGGGTTTTTCTTTTGCGGCATAATTGATGAGCCTGTGCAGTAGCGGTCGGACATTTTGATAAACGCAAATCTCTGGCTTGACCACAGCACTAATTCTTCGGACAATCGTGAGAAGTGCATCATTAAAATGCTGGCGGCGGCAGCAAATTCAATCGCAAAATCACGGTCAGAAACCGCGTCTAATGAATTGCGACACACTTCTTCAAAGCCCAACAGTTCAGCGGTTCGCTCGCGTTTAATCGGATAAGTTGTACCTGCCAAAGCTGCTGCCCCCAAAGGAGAACGGTTAATGCGGCGGCGGCAGTCGGCAATGCGTTCCGCGTCTCGTCCAAACATTTCCACATAAGCCATTAGGTGATGCGCAAAACTCACGGGTTGAGCCACTTGCAGGTGCGTAAAACCTGGCAAAATGGTGTCGGTGTGTTGTTCTGCCAAGTGCAACAAGGCTGCCTGAAAATCTTGAATTAGTTGCAAAATGGTGTCGGTTTCCCCCCGTAACCACAGGCGAATATCGGTTGCCACTTGGTCATTGCGACTGCGTCCTGTGTGCAATCTTGCCCCCGCATCGCCCACTTTTTGGGTGAGCAAGCGTTCCACATTCATATGCACATCTTCTAAATCAACTGACCAGTTAATTTTATTTTGGTTAATTAAATCAATAATTTCCGCCATACCACGGCGAATATCGGCTAAATCCGCTTCGCTTAACACGCCACATTCAGCAAGCATTTGAGCATGAGCCAGCGAGCCTTGAATATCCACAAGGCTTAATCGTTGGTCAAATTGAATGGACGCGGTATAAGTTTTCACTAATTCCGACACAGGCTCACTAAACCGTGCCGACCAAGTTTTGCTCTGATGAGACATTGTTTTTTATCCTATAATTGATATTTTATAATTTTCAGGCAGCCTGAAACTTTTGGAATTTAAAAATGCGTATTATACGACAAGAAATCCCTTTATTTGCAGTTCCCGATTTTCGCAATTTGGGCGTGGCGTTGCGGGTGTTTGCGTCTTCAATGTTGCTATTGCTGTTGCTGCCCATACTCACGCCCGATCGCGACACGCCGTATATGGTGAGTTTTTCCAACTTTGCCATTTGGCTTGCCCCTGCGATTTTGATGATTATTATGGCACTTTGGCTACTCAATCGCCCCATACACCGCCTGCCGTTTCCGCCGTTTTGGGTGTTGTTTGTAACATTAAGTATTTGTTCTTTATGCGAAACTTTTTTTACGCCGATTGAATTAGAACTCAATTTGCGGCATTTGGTTATCATTGCCGTTTATACGCTTGCCCTAATGCACTATCAAGCCGTGTTGCAAAAAGCCTTTTCCCCCGCACTCGCTCAAGCCCAGTTAGACGCACTCACCGCCCGCATTCGCCCGCATTTTTTATTTAATAGTCTCAATGCGGCGGTCAGTCTTGTGCATACACGCCCATATGACGCCGAAGAAGTGTTAGTCAATTTAGCCGATTTATTTCGGGCGCAACTTAAATCATCAGGTAAAGACAGCACTCTGGGCAAAGAAATTGAACTGGCACAAGGTTATATGGCGATTGAAATTATGCGTATGGGCAGCGACCGTGTGGCGTGCGAATGGACGATTAACGCCCCCGACAACGCCTGCGTGCCGCACCTGTTGCTACAACCTTTGCTGGAAAACGCCGTCTATCACGGCGTGGAACCTACACAAAACAAATGCACCATTACGGTGAATATTGCCCACAAAGGCGAATGGATTTACATTCGCATAGAAAACCCCATACCCGAAAATGATGAACAACAAGAACATGTTTCAGGCAACCGCATGGCGTTGCGAAACCTGTCCGAACGGCTGTTTTTAATGTATGACCGAGACGCGGTGCTCAATCGCACCGAAATAGACGGCATATACCGCGTCAATATCCGCCTGCCGTATCGGCCGTATGTGGTGTAGGACAATGAGCAGTAGGGTGGGCAACTTGCCCGCCACGCTTTTTTCAGGCAGCCTGAAAAAATAATCGAAGTGTTATCTTAATAATAATCCGTTTTGCCGCAAGGCAAAACTAAATAACTGCTCACTGCTAACTGCTTACTACTCACTGTTTTTCAGGCTGCCTGAAAGCATTTTATCTTGCTTAAATAAAAAGTATAATTCCCCCTTTTAATAATGAAAGCAATTCACAATGAAAGCCCCCATACAACTGAAAATTTTAGACCAACGCATTGCCGAGCAACTGCCGCAATATGCCACAGACGGTTCGGCGGGTTTGGATATGCGTGCCTGCATAGACGCACCGATTACTTTAAAAGCAGGCGAAAGTGCCTTAATTCCCACAGGTTTGGCGATTCACTTGGCAGACCCAAAAATGGCGGCGGTGCTGTTGCCGCGTTCGGGTTTAGGGCATAAAAACGGCATTGTTTTGGGCAATTTAGTGGGTTTGATTGACTCCGATTATCAGGGCGAAGTTAAAGTGTCGTTGTGGAATCGCTCGAATACTGATTTTGTGGTTGAACCCTTTGCCCGCATTGCACAAATGGTGATTATTCCTGTGATTCAGGCAGCCTTTGAAGTGGTTGATGAATTTGACGCAAGCCAACGCGGTGCAGGCGGTTTTGGCAGCACAGGAAAACATTAACCGTGTTTCAGGCAGCCTGAACCCCTAAATATGATGACTAACTATTTTATTTCCAAAGATATTTTTCATAATCGTGAAATTTATCGCCGTGCGTGTGATTCGTGGCAGACGACTGAAAAGCAAATCGCCCACTTACGCCAAAAACAGGCGGATTTTGCGGTGGCAAATATTACGCAACGCACCAAGGCCTTGTCCGCCTTTGCCGAACGCTTGTCGCAAAACGCAGAACGCATCGCAAACGCCATTTGTCAGGAAGTCGGGCGGTGTTTGCCTGAATGTCGTGCCGAAGTGGATAAGTCGATTGCCCTAATTCGTTATTACACACACTTGGCTCCTGAACTGTTGGCACGCAAAACTGTGGCTACGACTGCGTCTTTAAGTCAAATTGCGTTTGAACCTTTGGGGTTAGTGTTGGCGGTAATGCCGTGGAATTATCCCGTATGGCAGATTTTGCGTTTTGCTGTGCCTGCTTTGTGTGCAGGTAATGCTTGTTTGGTGAAACCTGCTCCCACTGTGGGGCGGGTGAGCGAAATGCTGTTTGATATAGTGGGCGATGATTTGCCTTTTCAGGCAGCCTTTTTGTCGCACAATGATATAGAACAAGCGATTGAAAATACAGACGCTTTGGCTTTTACAGGTTCGGCAAATACAGGACGGCATTTAGCACAAATTGCAGGCAAATATCTAAAAAAATGCGTTTTGGAATTAGGCGGCAGCAATGCGTTTATTGTGTTGCAAGACGCGGATATTGCCGCCGCTGCACGAGACGCTTGTCATTCACGATTTCGTGATGCAGGGCAGTCGTGCAATGCCGCCAAACGCATTATTGTGGTGTCTGAAATTGCGGACGATTTTATGGCAGAATTTTTGCGTCATTGTGAAAAATTGCAATCGGGCGACCCGATGCAACCTGAAACCACGCTGGCGTGTTTGCATTTAGATAACGCCGCCCAAAATATGCAAGCCTTGGTTGATGACGCTGTTGCTTGCGGTGCGAAGTTAAGATTAGGCGGACGACTGCCACAAACGCCACATGCTTATCCTGCCACGGTTTTAGACTGTGTGCCGTTATCCGCTCGTGTTGCCAACGAAGAAGTATTCGGCACAGTTGCCGCCGTATTTCGAGCCGAGAATGCCGAAAACGCCATTCAAATTGCCAACCACAGCCCATTTGGTTTGGGAGCATGCATTTATTCCGCAGACACAAACGCCGCATGGCGTTTGGGGCAGAAACTCAATGTCGGCAGTGTATTCATCAACCGCCACACCAGCAGCGACTTACGATTGCCCTTTGGCGGCGTAAAATCATCGGGCTTTGGGCGAGAGTTGTCCGAATTTGGTTTGTATGAATTTGTGAATATTAAAAGTTATTGGCAGAAATAGTTTTCAGGCTGCCTGAAAAAATAAAAACAGCGGAAAGTTTTGGGTTTTCCGCTGTTTAGGTATTAAATAATGATATTAAGACCGCAAGATTGTGCTATTTGTTTTATTTCATCTGTTATTTTTTTGTTATCTTTAACATAAACAATATGAGTAAGATCGTAACCAAACTCAATATAAGTTTTCAGATTAACAAATAACAACCTTGCTAATGGTCTTTCTTTTAATCCATTTAGCACACATTTGTAATATAAATCAATGTCATCAGTTTTTTCTACCTGACAACAATTTTCAGAATAAATAATGCCATTATTTAATATGAACAATTTTTCATAAAACAATATAAAATTGTTTATCACTTGTTCTATTTCTTTTCTTGTTTCAATATTTGCATTTTCTGCATTTTGATAACAAGTAAATTGGGCATTAACAAACTCATCATCACTTAACCAGTGATCAAAATAAGATATATTTAAAATATCTATTTTTTCATCAATAGTTTTTTGTGTGTTTATTTTTCGTTCTCCATTATCATCGTCTATATATAATTCTTCTGAATTTATATATAGATTATCCAAGTTATCTTTTTTTAAAGATAGAGAAAGACTATCTTTAATGATTTCTTCTTCAATGATGATTGGTTTCATTTTAATCATTATGATACTCCATAAGTTAGAATTATTTTTTAACAATAAATTAAAAAATAATTATTGAAATAAATTAAGGTCTTAATATTTTTCCATCTTTTGATATGGTCGCAATACGCTTACCATTCTTATCTAACAGTTTATAATCACTTTGATGACTGTTTGCACCTGCTCTATCAGGAGAAATACGCCAACCTGTTTTTGGATCTTTTAAATCAGGTTTTGCACCTGAATTTTTAACTCGTTGAGAAAATTTAGACATATCAATTTTACCG
>JAFWTP010000116.1 GCA_017518845.1 Neisseriaceae bacterium | reverse complement strand
AGTTTGACGACATTCATCGCTTAAATTCAAAAACCATGCTGAACTATCAGTAACACCACAAATATTCATCGCTCTTTCTACCGCAACAAAATAATCGTTGGTTGGTTTGGTAAAAATCCACAATAAAGCAGCACAAACAAAAACGATAATCGTCATGATACGAGTGCGATTCCAAGGAATGTTTTCGGCTTTCACTTCGATTTTTTGATTGAGTTTGGGGCGGAATACCACATACATACATGCCAACATTAAAGGCAATAGAATCAGGATAATCGGCAAGCCCACTTTCATCCATTGAGCAAAATCATAGTCCAATGCTTTGGCTGCAATAGCGTTTGGTGGCGAACCCACCAAAGTACCTAAACCACCAATAGATGCAGAATAGGCAATACCCAATAATATAAATACCACGGTGTTGCGGTCTTTTTCCATATCGATATTGGCTAAAATGCCCAGTGCCAAAGGCAACATCATCGCTGCAGTTGCGGTATTCGATACCCACATAGATAATGCGGCAGTTGCAATACAAATCAAAATTGCCGACACACCCAAACGATTACCAGATAAGGAAATTAGCCACAAGGCGATTTTTTTATCCAATTTTTGAATGTGCAATGCCGTTGCCAATGCAAAACCACCAAAGAAGGTGTAAATAATGGGATCTGCAAATGAAGCCATCGCTGCTTTAATGCTTAACCCACTGACACTTTTAATAGATAAAAGTTCTTTTGTTACTTCGTCCGTAACATAAGTATTTTGTCCCATACCAATCAATATGGCTACAATCGGTACCAATAATGAAGTAATGGAAATATGTACGGCTTCTGTAAGCCACAGCGTTGCAATGAACAGCAATAAAGCCAAACCCTTACGAGTATTGGCATTGACGATTTCCGAATCGGGCAACCAACTGCCCAACATTTTATAAAAAACAAAAGATACCAAAGCGGCAACAGCGATGATAATCAAACCACGCATGGGAAATGGATTATCATGCTCTTCCGCTTCTAAAATCTCAACATGTTCTTCTTGCAAGTTAGGGTTTTCCTGCATAAAACCTCCTACCAAAAATAAAACAAAACACAAAACGAAAACTAAATTATCAGTTTACGTCCAACAACTTTCCCCCTCGATACAATCTGCTGTGTATCCCAATTAGTCATTTCAATTCATCAAAGCTAATCATCACAAGTTTGCATTGCCATAATTTTTAGATACAGACAAAAGCTTGTTGTGTATGACTGTTTTTCATAAACTTAAAACAACTATCTACTCCTAAAAAATCCAAAAGCGTTTGAAAAGTTGCCACACACTATGTAGTAGGAGTGTTGTGATTGGCGACATCGATTAAGATTGTGTCTTGTCGTTGTCGAACCTACAAGTCTTTAATAATGTAATTTAAAAAAACTTGCCACAAACGAGGTCAATAATCGAATTTGTTAGAAACTCATTTTTATCAAACTGCTTGATTATATCCTATTTTTTGAAATATATAATATCTTTTTGCATTGCGGAATGGATAAATATAGGCTTTCAGGCAGCCTGAATACAAAAAACGCCTATCGTTAAGATAAGCGTTTTTAATCAATCAATCACATTGCGTTAATCACTGCGTCCCCCATTTCGCTACACGACACAATCTTCATACCTGTTTCGGCAATGTCGGCGGTGCGGTAGCCTTGTTGTAAGACTTTGCCGACTGCCTTTTCGATACGGCAAGCGGCTTGTTCATCATTCAAACTGTAACGCACCAACATAGCGGCGGAGAGAATGGTTGCCAGTGGGTTGGCTTTGTTTTGCCCAGCAATATCAGGGGCAGAGCCGTGAGACGGTTCATACAAGCCTTTTCCTGTTTCGTTCAAAGACGCAGACGGCAACATACCGATTGAACCTGTCAGCATAGACGCTTGGTCGGACAAAATATCGCCAAAAATATTGCCTGTAACCACCACATCAAACTGCTTGTGATTTTTCACCAACTGCATCGCGGCGTTATCGACATACATATGATTGAGCGTAACATCGGGGTATTCGCGGTTCAAATCAGTCATGATTTCTTTCCACAATTCAGTGGTTTCCAACACATTTGCTTTATCGACTGATGTGAGTTTCTTATTGCGTTTTTGGGCAGCAGCAAAAGCAATATGACCAATGCGGCGGATTTCGCTTTCCGTGTAACGCATGGTGTTAATGCCTTCTCTCTCGCCATTTTCATTCACCGAAATGCCACGCGGCTGACCAAAATAAATATCGCCTGTGAGTTCTCGCACAATCAGAATATCCAAACCACTCACCACTTCGGGTTTTAAGGTGGAAGCGTTTGCGAGTTCAGGATACAACACCGCAGGACGCAAATTTGCAAATAAATTCAAATCTTTACGAATAGCCAACAAACCGCGTTCAGGACGCAGTGGGCGGTCTAAATTATCATACTGGGGTGAGCCCACTGCACCCAACAGCACCGCGTCTGCACGGCGGCAAATATTTTGCGTAAATTCAGGATACGGCGAGCCATAAGCGTCATACGCCGCCCCGCCTAACGGTGCGTCTTCAAACGCAATAGCCAAACCGTCTTGTTGCAAAACTTCCAACACACGGCGTGCTTCACGCACAATTTCAGGACCAATGCCATCACCTGGCAAAATGGCAATTACTTTACTCATTTGTTTGATTTCCTTATGGTTTTTTAATTAAATTTTAGGGTTAAATATTTTTCAGGCAGCCTGAAATCATTATTTCGTCATTTTGAGCAATCGTTCAGAATGACAGTAACACAGTAGGCATTGATTATAAAAGGTTTCAGGCTGCCTGAAAAATGATTTAATTTTACTGTAATCATTTGATTTTTTTTATTGCCACACGGATTCGGAATGGCTAACGCAATTCCTTTAAATGAGCAATAGCCGTTAGCCATTTATGGCTTACGGATATGCGTATTGCGAGACTGACGCAGTCAGTCGTGGCAATCTCAATGATTGCTTTTAAAGAAATTGCATTAGCAATTTCCAATCCGTGCGACATTTAAAAAAATCTATGTTTTCAGGCTGCCTGAAAAATATCCAACCGCCCTATTCTACTTTATTTTCATCAGGTTATTTTTCTACACCGCAAAATTCAAGAGCCAACTTTTGTAATTCTTCAACTTTTTCCTTATTAACCGTATCAATAAATCCGTAACCGTTTTCAGTCCAAGAAACCAAGCGGCTTGGGTCGATTTTATTGTCGTTAAAAGAAAATTTTTCTACCATATTGTTTTTGGTAAATAAAATAAACTTCTCGATTTTATTTTCTTTTTCATTCAATTCACATTCAACTGCGTACGGGCGTTCGCCGTCAGCAGGCTGTTCGGCACTAACAAACACCGTTTGACGCACATTAGGACGAATATCTGTTTCGATAGAAACCAAACCTTTATCATCTTCTTGCCACGCTTTTTTAGGTTCGCCCTGTCTAAACCAAAAAATACCGCCCGATTGCAATTCAACCTTACCGTCTTTATCATACCAAACCGCCATACCGTCAAACGGCTGGGCTTTCCAACTTTCGCACTCGCCTTTTTTGACAATCACAGGCTCAATTTGCTTGTGGTCATTTTCAGAATAAAAATCCTGAATGGCACAGTTGCCGTCTTGGGTTGTTCCCAAAATGCTGCGATAGTATTCGCTATTTTCTTTATTTTCCACCAAATCGCGTTCGCCGTCCGCTTGTTCTTCTTTGGAGAAGAAAATAATTTTATTTGATTTTTCAACCACTTGCGTGGTTACATACTGCACATTTTTATCAATATCTTCGTTCGATAATTCAGACGGCGATTTAATTTGCGGATATTCAGGCATAGGTTCGTTATGCTTGGGCAATTTTTTAATCGTATTTTCCACTTGTTTTTCTTGAATTTTTTGCCTAATCTCTTGGCGTTGCTCTTGGGAGCAAGCGGTTAAAGATATGTTAATAATTGTTGTTAAAACAATAAGTTGTAAAAAATTTTTCATATTTTGTTCTCGATAATAAAATCTTTCAGGCTGCCTGAAAAAACTACCGTCATTGCGAGATTTTTTCGTTAAAAAAAATCGTGGCAATCCCCTTATCAATTAGGTTGATTAACCGTTTCAGGCGGCCTGAAACCTAACTCGTCATTGCGAGCCTTGCCAAAGCAAGGCGTGGCAATCACCACGCCGTGCGTGTGGCACGGCTCGCAATGACGAATGGCGGCTGCCTGAAAGTATTTTCAGCAGGTTAGAAACCCACCCTACAACACTTAATTCAACCCACACATAGAAACCAAAGTATTTTGTAAATTGCCTAATCTGTCGGCAGGATAAGAATCCATTACTTTATGTCCTGTCGGCAACCACACAAATATGCGTTGCGGATTGACTTGACCGTTTGTCATTTCAAAGCGTTTGGTAACGCCATTTGCTTGATAAGTGGTTAAATATGCCATTTGGCGATTTTGCACATTAAATACGCATTCCACAACCAAATGGCGGGGTTCGTTGGCGGCTTTGGTTTTGTTTAAAATAGTGCGTTTCATCATTAAAGCAGCAACGGGTTGCGTTAAAACGGCAGCGTCTTGGGTTTCCGCCAAAAACGCTTGTGGCTGATTGTTTTTCAGCCATACCACTGGGTTCTGAACGCTTTTGCCATCTGGGGTGTAAAACATTTGCAAAGTGTCGCCCACATAACCCGCATTCCATTTGCGACAATCGGCTTTTTTCAGCACAACAGGCTCGTTTTGTGGCGTATCGTTTGCGGTGTAGAAATTTTGAACCGCACAATCGCCGTTTTGCGTCTGCCCATAAATAACGCGATAAAATTCAGACGCAGTTTTGTTTTTCACCACCGCACGATTGCCTTGTCCATCGGCTTTTTTGTTGAAATAAACACGCGTTTTACCATCTGCTTTGGCAATTTGCGATTGCAAATTCGCACGATTTTTCGCTATTTCATTCGGCAAAACTTGGCTTAACAAAGGCACCGCAGGGTATGGCGGCTCTGCCACATCGTGCTTGGGCATTTTTTCTAATGCCGCAAGCGTTTCTTTGGACAACTGATTGTTTTTATCGCCTTTTGTCGAAGCACAAGACGAAACCGCTAAAACAGCAGTTAAAATAACGAGTGTTTTCAATTTCATAGCATTTCCTTTTGTTCAAAAAATGGGTTAAAAATTTTTTTAACTTTGGTTATAAATTGCGGTTTGATATTTTATTTCAGGCAGCCTGAAAAATATCAAACCGCCCTATTCTGCTTTGGGTTTTTCATCGGATTGTTGTTTTTTTACGCCACACAGTGTATCGGCTAATTCCTGTATTTCTGCTATTTTGTCATCACGCATTGTATCAATAAAACCGTAACCGTCCGCAGTCCAAGAAAGCAAACGGCTGGGATTGATTTTATTATCATCGTGGAATGCAACTTTATTCACCGTTTTATTGTTGGCAAAAATAATAAACTTCTCGATTTTATTTTCTTTTTCGTTAAATTCACATTCAAAAGCAGGGGCTTGTTGTGCGTCTTGGGGAATTTCTGTATGCAAAATCACCGCACGATGAACATTTGGACGAATATTTTCTTCGCCATAAACCAAAATGTTATGTTGTTCATTTTTCATCACACCCGCATGCAAAGCACCTTGACGAAACCACGAAACACCACTCAATCTACTATCCACATTACCGTTTTTATCATACCAAACCGCCATACCGTCAAATGGCTGGGCATTCCAACTTTCGCACTCGCCTTTTTTCACAATCATCGGCTCAATTTGCTTGTGGTCATTTGCCGAATAAAAGTCCTGAATGGCACAGTTGCCGTCTTCGGTTGTTCCCAAAATGTTGCGATAATATTCGCTGTTTTCTTTATTTTCCACCAAATTGCGTTCGCCGTCCGCTTGTTCTTCTTTGGAGAAGAAAATAATTTTATTTGATTTTTCAACTACTTGCGTGGTTACATACTGCACATTTTTATCAATTTGTTCGTTCGATAATTCAGACGGCGATTTAATTTGCGGATATTCAGGCATAGGCTCATTATGCGTAGGTAGTTTTTTAATGGCATTTTCTATTTGTTTTTCCTGAATTTTTTGCCTAATCTCTTGGCGTTGCTCTTGGGAACAAGCGGTTAAAAATAGACTGGCTGTTAAAGATAAGATAATGATTTGAAAAAGGTTTTTCATTTAATTTATCCT
Organism: Neisseriaceae bacterium; assembly: GCA_017518845.1. Lineage (GTDB taxonomy): Bacteria > Pseudomonadota > Gammaproteobacteria > Burkholderiales > Neisseriaceae > RGIG9985. The sequence goes on along the minus strand of JAFWTP010000116.1, from coordinate 6,198 downwards.
TATGTTTGGTTTATTCAGTTTCAGGCTGCCTGAAAGTTGTGGTGATAAAACGCGTGGGCAATAAATTGCCCACCCTACAATCACACCACCGCTTCTTCCTTGCGTTTTTGTGGTTTGACCAAACTTTCTCTTGACAACTTAAACATCAACAACAAGGGGCTGGCGACTAATACGGACGAGTAAATGCCGAAAATAATGCCGATTGTCAAAGCCATTGCAAAGCCGTGCAGTGCGTCGCCGCCGAAGAGCAACATTGAAATCACCATTGCTTCGGTTGAACCGTGTGTAATGGCTGTGCGGCTCATTGTGGCAGTAATGGCGTTGTCGATGACCTGCGGCACGGCTTTGCCACGCATGGCGGGTTTGCGGAAGTTTTCACGAATACGGTCGAAAATCACCACTGCTTCATTCACCGAATAGCCCAACACCGCCAAAACGCCTGCCAAAACCGTGAGCGAAAATTCCCACTGGAAAAAGGCAAAAAAGCCCAAAATAATAATCACATCGTGCATATTGGCAATAATTGCGGCAATCGCAAAACGCCATTCAAACCGCACGGAAAGATAAATAATAATGCCCACACACACCATGGCAATCGCCGCCAAACCGTGCGTTACCAACTCTTCGCCCACTTGCGGACCGATAAACTCAACCTGCGTCATTTCCACGCTGGGATTATCTTGTTTTAATAACTCCATCACTTGATTAGACAACGCCGCCGCCGCATCTTTGCTATCGTTTTCAGCGGTATTTTTATTCGGCAGGCGAATCATCACATCTTTTGTTGTGCCTAATGCCTGCACCTGAATATCGCCCATTTGCAAGGTTTGCAGGCGATTGCGAATTTGGTTTAAGTCCGCACTTTCTTTATACGACACCTGCATCACCGTGCCGCCTGTAAATTCCACAGAGAAATTTAAGCCTTTGAATATTAAGAAAAATACCGCCAAAATAAAAGTAATTAAGGAAATTGCCGTAGTGATTCTGCCCCACGACATAAACGGTATATCTTTTTTAAATCGGAATAATTCCATATTTGTTTCACTCCAAATTATTTATAAGGGTGGGTTTAAAACCCACCGCAACGCCGTTGGGCGTTGATTTAATCTATTTTCAGGCTGCCTGAAAATTATTTTATCGTTATGGTGGGTTAGAAACCCACCCTACAATATATTTCTGTCGTTTTGGTGGGTCGAAGACCCACACTACTACTCTGCCTTTGGCTGATACACTGTGCCAATGGAAATGGATTTCAATTTGCGGCGTGAGCCGTACCATAGGTTTGCCAAGGAACGAGACACCACCACGGCGGAATACATTGAAGTGAGAATGCCAATGCAATGCACCACCGCAAAGCCACGCACAGGTCCTGAACCGAAAATCAGCAAGGCTAAACCTGCAATCAGCGAAGTAATGTTGGAATCGACAATCGTTCCCCACGCAAATTCGTAGCCTTTGTTAATCGCCATTTGCGGCGGTTGTCCGTCTCGCAATTCTTCGCGTATGCGTTCGTTAATCAGCACATTCGCGTCAATCGCCATACCCAGCGTTAAAGCAATCGCTGCAATGCCTGGTAAGGTTAAGGTTGCCTGTAATGCGGATAAAATAGCAATTAAAAACAACAAGTTAGAAGTTAATGCTATCACCGAGAACAGCCCAAACATTCGATAATAAATAATCATAAACACGGCAACGGCGACAAAGCCCCACAGGGTTGAGCGGAAACCTTTTTGAATGTTCTCACGCCCCAAAGATGGGCCGATGGTGCGTTCTTCAATAATTTCCATCGGAGCGGCAAGGCTGCCTGAACGCAGTAAGAGTGCGGTATCAATCGCTTGGGCGACATTCATTGCCCCTGAAATTTGCACGCGTCCGCCTGTGATTGCGGTGCGAATCACGGGGGCAGTTACCACTTCTTTTTTGCCTTGATCAATCAGAACCATTGCCATGCGTTTGCCTACATTCGCACGGGTTAAATCGCCAAAAATCGCCGCACCTTGATTGTTCAATCGTAAGGCAACCGCAGGTGCTCCGTTTTCGTCAAAATCTTGTTGGGCAGAATTGATACTGTCGCCAGTCAGTTCCACTTGGGTTGAAACCAAAACAGGCACAGGGTTTTCGCCCGCTTCGTATAATAATTCATAACCAGTCGGCACAACGCCTGCTAACGCTTGTTGTAACAAGGAATCGTCCGCAACCATATGCAGTTCCAGCGTTGCCGTGCGTCCGATAATGTCTTTGGCTCGTGCAGTGTCTTGAATACCAGGTAATTGCACCACAATGCGGTCGCTCCCTGCCTGCTGAATCACAGGTTCTGCCACGCCTAACTCATTGACACGATTGTGCAGCGTATTGATATTTTGCTTCACCGCTTCTTCACGAATTTGCATTAAGGCACGGTTGGGAATGCTCACTACCAGCGTTTTTTCATCAGGCTGGGCAATTTCTGCGTCAAATAAGTTTTTTTGCAATACTTTCAAAGCATTAGCAGCAGTCGTTGGGTCTTGAAAACTCACCGACAAGGTATTGCCGTTTTGCGTAACACCGCTGTTGCGGATTTTTTCGGTTCGCAAAGAACGGCGAATATCGCCCGCAAAACTGTCTAATTTCTTTTGCAAAGCCGCGTCCATATCCACCTGCATTAAAAAATGCACGCCGCCACGCAAATCCAAGCCCAAAAACATCGGATTTGCCCGAATTTTCGCCAACCACGCAGGCGAATCAGGAATTAAATTTAACGCGGTAATATAGCCATCGCCTGCGGTTTTTTCGATAATATCGCGTGCCTTTAACTGCGTTTCTTCGTCCGAAAAACGCACTTTCAGGCTGCCGTCCGCCACAAACATACCGTTATGCGATATGCCATTTGACTGCAAAGCATTGGCAATCGGCTGTTGCAGGGCTTCAACATTCAAAGACTGACGATTAGTCGAAACCTGCACCGCAGGCGTTTCACCAAAGAAATTGGGCAGCGTATATAAACACGCCACCAAAATGGTGATGACCACCAAAATATATTTCCATAAAGGATAACGATTCATAATTTACTCACTATTTATAAATTTCAGGCAGCCTGAAAACACTATTCAAGCCCATATTTTCTTCTTATCTCCGATTTTTGTTGCTCTATCTCTAATCTTTGCTGCTCTGCTCTTTTTCTTATCTCCGATTTTTGTTGCTCCATCTCCGATTTCCGTTGCTCCATCTCCGATCTTACTTGCTCTGCTTTTCTCATTTCCGTTCTATATTGCTCTGGCAGTTTTTGTTCTTGTCTTTTTTTTATCTCCGATTTCCGTTGCTCTGCCTGTTGTTGTTCTTGTCTTTTTCTTCTTATCTCAGATCTAAATTTCGTTTCCTGTTGCTTTTGTCTTTTTCTCATCTCCGATTGCAGTTGCTCTAACTCCGTTCCCCGTTGCTCTTCTCTTTTTCTCATTTCCGAACTTAATTGCTCTGTTCTTTTTCCCACTTCCAACAGCAGTGGTTCTAACTCCGATCTCAGTTGTTCTTCTCTTTTTCTTATCTCCGATAGCCGTTCTTCTATATCCAATTGCAGTTTCTCTGCTATTCTTGTTTCCGATCTCTGTTGCTCTGTCTGTCGTTGCTCTTCTATTTTTTTTAACTCCGAATACAGTTGATCTATCGCCGATTGCTGTTGTTCTTCTATTTTTACTATCTCCAAGTGCAGTCGCCTGATCTCCGATAACAGTCGCTCTTCTTCTTGCTCTTGTTTTTTTATTCTTTCTGATTTCAATTGTTCTGCTCTTTGATAGAAATCTTCGGCTTTGGCAAGGTCTTGGGGGACAATTTCTCCATTTTTATATATATCGCTCAAAGCATAACAAGCATTTTCTTTGGTATCTATTTCGGCATAACACGCCTTTTCCATTAACAAAATGGCTTTGGTTTCATCTTTTTGAATGAGCATATTGCCATGATCATCTTGAAAACCATGAAGATAAAACTCTTTGGCAGACATCAAACACATATGAGCCGAACCCACATCACACATTTTATCCACAATTGCCAACATTCTTGGAGCTTGTGATTTGTCGCCTTGCATAAATTTATTCGATACTTCCATAAATTCAGGCATGAAAGGTAACATGGCATAAGTGAAACAATGTTCTTTATTTCCAGTATCACAAGACCTTTTTAATAAAGAAAGTAATCGTTCATTTTGGATTGCTTGGATATATTTGGCTACATCATAACGGTCTGAAAAAACCGATCCAAAATCATCCGCTTCTCTCAATAAATCCGCCAACTCTTCCTGCTCTGCATTCGTTAAAGCGGTTGTCGCTTCTTGAACCGCTTCTCTCTGTTGTATAACTGTATTTTCTTGATGAGAAACCGTTTCATCACTTTTATCGTTTGAGCAAGCCACTAACGACAAACCAATGAAACACAAAGCAAAAAGATTTTTCATATTCATATCTCTTAAACAAACTTTCAGGCAGCCTGAAAGATAACAACCGTCCTTGTTTCACAACAAACAAGGACGATTTTTAGCCTTTATTTTTTCTCGTCTTTTTTATCAGCTTTTTTGGCGACCGCAGGCGTGTTTTCCGCAGGTGCATTCGGGTCATAGCGGTCGGCTACGGCGTTTTTATCGACTTTCACTTCTACGCTATCGGCAATTTCCACTGTAAAAAAGCGGTCATCAACTTTGGTAATTCTGCCCAAAAAACCCGAATTCAAAATCACCTTATCGCCGCGTTTAAGTTCAGCAATCATTTCTTGGTGTTTTTTGTATTTTTGCTGTTGCGGACGCATCACCAAAAACCAAAACACCACCAAAATTAAAATCAAAGGCAAAAACGAAGCAAAGCCAGAAGACGCTCCCGCCTGTGCCGCGTCTGCGGCGTATGCGTAATCAATCATACCCATTTCCTGATAACTAATTTTAAAAACTGTATATTATAAATCTGATAAGCCATTTCGACAAATCGCAATAAAAATTTTCAGGCAGCCTGAAAAAGGCTGCCTGAAATAATTATAGTCAATTCACAACAACGCAATGCACTCAAGCTTTCAGGCAGCCTGAAAGCCTGTTACACCCCATACGCTTGCCGATATTCTTCCACTTTGGGTAAAAATGCGGCAAGTTCAGGGCTTTTATCGCGAGCCAGCATGGCTAATAAATCATTCAAAGACGCAATCGCCGCCACAGGAACGCCAAATTGTTGTTTGACTTCTTCCACAGCAGATAATTCGCCCTGCCCCTTTTCCATTCTATCCAAAGCAATCGCCACGCCTGCCACTTCGGCATTCGCGTTTCTAATCAATTCAACCGATTCACGCACCGAAGTGCCTGCGGAAATCACATCATCAATAATCAGCACGCGTCCTGCGAGTTTCGCCCCCACAATCACGCCGCCTTCGCCGTGGTCTTTGGCTTCTTTGCGGTTGTAAGCAAACGGCACATCTTTGCCGTGCTGACTTAAAGTTGCCGCCGTAATCGCTGCCAACACAATGCCTTTGTAGGCTGGGCCAAACAGCATATCAAATTCAATTTTGCTGGCAATAATCGCACGCGCATAAAATTCAGCCAACTGCCACAAGGCTTTGCCGTGATTAAACAGCCCTGCATTAAAAAAATACGGCGACAGCCGCCCTGCTTTGGTTTGAAATTCCCCAAACGCCAACACTTGTTCGTTTAACGCAAAACGCAAAAATTCTTGTCGAAAATCAGCCATTTTTATTTCCTTATCCAGTTTCAGGCAGCCTGAAAAGGACAAATTTTAACTGTTTTTTGGCAAATCGTCTAAAATATGCGTTTTATTGTTTTAGGCTGCCTGAAAATGCGAATTATCACAGCGAATGTCAATGGTATCAGAAGTGCCGCCAGTAAAGGTTTTTTGGCGTGGTTAGAAACGGCTAATGCTGATTTTGTGTGCGTGCAGGAATTAAAAGCACAGGAAAACGATTTATCGTTTGATATGAAAAACCCCTGCGGTATGTATGGTGCGTTTGCTTTTGCCGAGAAAAAGGGTTATAGCGGCGTGGCTTTGTATTCCAAAGCAAAGCCTAATAATGTGCAAATCGGCTTTGGCGTGGAAGAATTTGACCGCGAAGGGCGATTTGTGCGAGCGGATTTTGATGATTTTTCCGTGATTTCGCTTTATTTGCCGTCAGGTTCGGCATCTGATGAACGGCAAGCGTCAAAATTTCGCTTTTTAGACGCATTTCGCCCCATTT
>JAFWTP010000115.1 GCA_017518845.1 Neisseriaceae bacterium | reverse complement strand
GTTTGAGCCGATTGAGAAACCGTCAAAGTATTGCAGGAATTGTTCTGCTAACACGGCGTTGGTGGGCAATTCGCACATCATAATCAGACGCAAGCCGTTTTTGCCGCGTTCTAATCCGTTGTCTTTCAATGCTCTAACCACGCTTTCGGCTTCTTTCAGGGTGCGTACGAACGGAATCATAATTTCGACATTCGTAAAGCCCATTTCGTCCCGAACTTTTTTCAAGGCTTGACATTCCAAGTCAAAGCAGGGGCGGAAGTCTTCCGATACATAGCGTGCCGCACCGCGGAAACCTAACATCGGATTTTCTTCATTGGGTTCGTAAATGCCACCGCCGATTAGGTTGGCGTATTCGTTCGATTTAAAGTCCGACATACGCACGATGATTTTTTTCGGATAAACAGACGCTGCCAGCGTTGCCACGCCTTCGGTGATTTTTTCAACGAAAAATTCAGTCGGATTAGCGTAGCCTGAAATGCGGTCTTTGATGACCATTTGTAAGTCGTCTTCTAATTTCTCGAAGTCAAGCAGTGCTTTGGGGTGAATGCCGATTTGGCGGTTGATGATAAATTCCATTCTCGCCAAGCCAATGCCTTGACTGGGCAAGGACGCAAAGCCGAATGCTAATTCGGGATTGCCGACATTCATCATAATTTTTACGGGCGATTCGGGCATATTGCCTAATTCGATGTCGTTGATTTCAACATCTAACAAGCCTTCGTAAATATTGCCTGTATCGCCTTCGGCACAAGATACGGTAACTTCTTGACCTTCTTGCAGAATTTGTGTTGCTTCGCCACAGCCAACAACCGCAGGAATGCCTAATTCGCGAGCGATAATGGCGGCGTGGCAAGTGCGACCGCCACGGTTGGTAACAATCGCAGACGCGCGTTTCATTACAGGTTCCCAATCTGGGTCAGTCATATCGGTAACCAACACATCGCCTGCTTTAACGGTGTCCATTTCGGACGCATTTAATACCAAACGCACTTTGCCTTGACCGACTTTTTGACCAATCGCACGACCTTGCGTAATCACACGGCTTTTGTTTTTAATGTTGTAACGGCGAAGCGTGTCCATGCGTTTTTCTTGCGATTTCACCGTTTCAGGACGCGATTGCAAAATGTAAATTTTGCCGTCCAAGCCGTCTCGACCCCATTCAATATCCATTGGTCTGCCGTAATGCTCTTCGATAATCATCGCATATTTGGCTAATTCGGTGATTTCTTCGTCCGAAATGGCAAATTGTTTGCGTTGTTCAGGCGGCACATCAACGGTTTGCACCGAACGACCAGCGGTTGCGGTGTCGGTGAAAATCATTTTAATCGCTTTGGAACCCATTACTTTACGCAAAATCGCAGGTTTGCCTGCTTTGAGATTGTCTTTATACACATAAAATTCGTCAGGATTTACTGCACCCTGAACGACTGTTTCGCCCAAGCCGTAAGAGGCGGTAACAAACACCACTTTATCAAAGCCCGACTCGGTATCAATGGTGAACATCACGCCTGACGCACCTGAATCGGAACGCACCATTCTTTGCACGCCAGCAGACAGAGCCACAATATCGTGGTCAAAACCTTTATGCACGCGGTACGCAATCGCACGGTCGTTATACAAAGAGGCAAATACATGACGCATTGCCTCTTTGACATTTTCATAACCTGTAATATTTAAAAAAGTTTCTTGCTGACCTGCAAAAGACGCATCAGGCAAGTCTTCCGCAGTGGCAGACGAACGCACGGCAACCGAAATATCAGGTGTTCCTGCGTCTGCAACCATTTTATCCCAAGCGGTTTTGAGTTCATCTTCTAACTGCTGTGGGAAAGGTGTGTCGATAATCCATTGACGAATTTCCTTGCCCACTCGTGCAAGTTCATTCACATCATCGACATTCAAATCTTTGAGTGCGGCAGAGATTTTATCGCCCAAGCCGTCGTGAGCAATAAACGCACGGAAAGCGTCTGCGGTAGTGGCAAAGCCGCCTGGAACACGCACGCCTTTTTCTGTGAGTTGGCTAATCATCTCGCCCAAAGAAGCGTTTTTACCGCCGACTTTTTCCACATCGGTCATACGCAGGTTTTCAAACCAGATAACGAAACTGTCTGACATAGCAAGTTCTCTTTCAGATACAAGTTGTGAGAAGAAATTTTGAACAAACTCCGCCATTGTACCTGTTTTTGCGTTTTCTGTCATAGATTTTCAGGCAGCCTGAATGATAGGCTTTGATATTTATAGTAAAAAAGTTTTCAGGCAGCCTGAAAATTCATTCACAAAAAAATTATCGAAAACTGGCACAAACTTGATTAGAATAACCGCTTTTCAACCTAATCGAATGACCGCTATGTCCAAACTCACGCAAATCATTGAACGCCACTGGCAAAAGCCCATTTTGGGGCTGACGCTTGTTTTGCGTCCTTTGTCGTGGCTGTTTGGTGCAGTGGTGAAAATGCGGCGGTCTGGGTATCGTTTGGCTTATTTTAAAAGCGAGTGTTTGCCTGTGTCTGTTGTGGTTGTGGGCAATATTCATGTTGGCGGTAGTGGCAAAACGCCTTTTGTGGCAGCGTTAGTAAAAGGTTTGCAAAATCAAGGCATTAAAGTGGGTATTGTCAGTCGTGGTTACGCTCGAGAAAGCCGTGATATTCGCCTGATTACGCCGCACGACACGGCATACGATGTGGGCGATGAACCTTTGCTGTTGTGGCAAAAAACTGCCTCTCCTGTGGCAGTGGGGGCGGATAGAGTGGCGGCGGCGAAATTGTTGTTAGACAGGCACCCTGAAACGCAAGTCATTGTTTCTGATGACGGTTTGCAACATTATCGCTTGTATCGTGATATGGAAATTGTGCTGTTGTCCAGTCATCATGCTACGCACAATCTTTTGCCAGACGGCAATTTGCGTGAGCCATTAGAACGATTAAATAGTGTGGATATATTATTGATAAATGATGAAAAAACCGATTTCAGGCTGCCTGAAAGCGTGGCAGTATTTCATCTGAAAACGCATTATCAGCCGTTTTATTTATTGAATAATCCGCACAAAACGGTTACGGCTGATTTTTTTGCCGATAAAAAAGTGCTGGCGATAGCAGGCATTGCACGCCCAGAACGCTTTTTTAATGCTTTGAAAAATATGGGTATTTCTTGCGAAACACGGGCTTTGTCTGACCACGCCACCATTGCTGTAAGCGATATACCAACAAGCCAAACGGTGATTATGACCGAAAAAGACGCGGTTAAATTAAACCAAGAAAATTTACCGCAAGTTTATGTTTTACCGATAGAAACAGAAATTAACCCCGAATTGATTGATAAGGTAATCACAAAATGTCGATTGAAATAGAACGCCGTTTTTTATTAAAAAATAACGACTGGCAAAAAGAAATTAAGCAGTCCATAAAAATGCAACAAGGCTATATGTCAGTTGAAAAAGAATGTACCATAAGGGTGCGTATTATTGATAATCACGCTTGGATTACCATAAAAGGTTTTATCAGCAATATATCTCGCCACGAATTTGAATACCCCATTCCTGTAAAAGACGCACAAACAATGTTAAAAGAATTGTGTGCTTTTTCATTACAAAAAACACGGCATATTATTCAAAAAGGCGATTATCATTTTGAAATTGATGAATATGAAGGCGAAAACGCTCCGCTGGTTATTGCGGAGTTAGAACTTAAAGACGAAAAAGAACAATACCCCAAACCTAACTGGTTAGGCGAAGAAATTACCGCAGACGGCAGATACAGCAACGCTTATTTAAGCCGACACCCTTATTCGCAATGGGGGAATGAACAATTATAGGGTGGGCATTCCTGCCCACCGCAACGCCGATAGGCGTTGATTAAATTATTTGTTTTATGCAAACCTTGCGGTTTGCTGGTGGGCAGGAATGCCCACCCTACAATAAATATTGAACAACACAATAACTTAATAGATTGAAATAAAATGATATTATCACTACTTGCCATTATTGTTGGCTTAATTGTTTTGGTATTCAGTGCCGATAAATTTATTGACGGCAGTGCGTCTGTTGCCAAAATTATGGGTATTCCATCTTTAATCATCGGTATGGTGATTGTTGGTTTTGGTACTTCTGCTCCTGAAATGTCGGTTTCCGTTATGGCGGCATTGAATAACAGTCCAGGCATTGCATTAGGCAATGCCTACGGTTCTAATATAACCAATATCGCTTTAATATTAGGGGTAACGGCAGTCATTTACCCGATTAAATCTTCTCAAAAAATTCTCAAAAGAGATTTACCCATACTGACTGTGATTACTTTATTATCCGCCTATATGGCATATAACGGCATTTTTTCGCATTTGGAGTCGTGGGTATTATTAGGTTTATTTATATTGGTTATGTCGTTTATTGTGATTTCTGACATCAAACAACATAAAAAAAGCAATGAATTTTATCAACACGAACCGCCGCCTAAATCATTACCAGTGGCGATATTTTGGTTAATTACTGGACTTGTTTTATTAGTGGGCAGTTCCAAATTGCTCGTTTGGGGTTCAGTGGAAATTGCCCATAAATTAGGGGTGAGCGATTTAATTATCGGCTTAACCATTGTGGCAGTTGGCACATCGCTGCCTGAATTAGCCGCGTCCGTGATTGCTGCCAAAAAGGGCGAAGACGATATTGCTTTGGGCAATGTGGTGGGCTCAAACCTGTTTAATATTATGTGCGTCGTGGGCTTGGCAGGCGTGATTCGCCCCATTTCCGCTCCGCCCGAAGTGTTATACCGCGACATTGCCGTGATGCTGTTCTTAAACGCCTTGCTGTTTGTTTTCTGCCGCAAACAAAAAATCGGCAAACCACAAGGCGTGGTATTCATCACCTGCTTTATCGCCTACACCGCCTTTTTGGGCTATACCGCATTTGCCGCTGCCTGAAAAGTTTATTTTGCTCGTAAGCGAAAAATCTTTGATTAAAAGAAGATGACAATATTATCAAACCGCACAACAAGGTAATTTAAATTTGAATTAAAACGCGTGGGCAACTTGTGCCAATTCTACGCTCACAATAACACATCATATTCTTGTTTCAGGCTGCCTGAAAGGTTTAAAATGAACCCTTTATGCGGTTTCAATTGAGATAACGATGAAAACAACTTCTAAACTGACTTCCAAATTAACACAACAATACGGAACTGCGGTTGCGGACACCATTTTGGCGGGTTTTAACCGCCATTACACCATGTTTCGTTCGGTTTCCAGTCTTGCCAAAGGTTTGTTTGAGGCGGGCGACTGGCATGGTATTCAACACTTGGTGTCCGACCGCATTCGTATGTATGACGACCGTGTGGCAGAGGCGGTGCAGGTGTTAAGACGCGAATTTGCGGCAAATGTTTTAACCGAAGAAGTGTGGGAACATGCTAAAATTGTGTATATTTCTTTATTGGTGAATCACAAACAACCCGAATTGGCAGAGACTTTTTTTAATTCGGTTTCCACCAAAATTTTGGATAAAGAATATTACAACAACCGTTTTATTTTTGTTAAACCTGCATTATCGACTGAATATATAGAATCGGAAACAGGTACTTTTCGTTCGTTTTATCCTAATACCACTGGATTAAGAGGCTGCCTGAAAAATGTTTTAGACCATTTTCATTGGCGTATTCCATTTGCTCATAAAGTACGCGATATTACGAATATTTTGCGTGCGGCGAAAAAACATTTTGCTGATAAATGGCCATTGAATGAAATGAATATGCACATTCAAGTTTTGCATTCGGCTTTTTATCGCAATAAAGCCGCTTATATATTTGGACAAATTATCAATGGACACGATAAAAATCCGTTTGCTTTATCGATTGTACATAACCGACAAGGTAAATTAGTGGTTGATGCGGCATTGTTTGAAGCACGACAAATTGGCGTATTGTTTTCATTTGCTCGGGCGTATTTTTTGGTGGAAATGGATGTGCCGTCTGCTTATGTGCGTTTTTTAAAACAAATGCTGCCTATGCGTGATAAATCTGACCTTTATACAATGTTAGGTTTGCAAAAACAAAGTAAAAATATTTTTTGGCGGGAGTTTTTACAACACCTGCGGTATTCGGAAGATAAATTTATATTGGCACCTGGGGTTAAAGGTTTGGTAATGAGTGTATTCACTTTACCGTCTTTTCCTTTTGTATTTAAAATTATTAAAGATACATTTGGACACAATAAAGATTTTGATAAAGAATATGTCCGCAATAAATATCTTTTGGTTAAAAAACACGACCGCGTGGGCAGAATGGCAGATACGCTGGAATATTCTAATGTGGTATTACCCAAGAATCGTTGTTCGGAAGAAATGTTAGAAGAATTACGCACGCTGTCGCCTTCTAATTTAGAAGAAAAAGATGATGTAATTATAATTAAGCATTGTTATATCGAAAGACGCTTAAAACCTTTGAATATTTATATGCAAAGAGCCACGCTAAAAGAAAAAGCCGAAGCGGTGATTGATTATGGCAACGCCTTAAAAGAATTGGCTACGGCTAATATTTTTCCAGGTGATATGTTGTATAAAAATTTTGGCGTAACGCGATTTGGGCGGGTGATATTTTATGATTATGATGGAATTGAATATATGACCGATTGCAATTTCCGCAAAATTCCCGAAGCCCCCAACCCCGAATACGAAATGTCGGACGAGATTTGGTATCCTGTGGAAAAAGGTGATGTTTTTCCAGAAGAATTTGGCACTTTTCTTTTGGGCGAACCCGATGTTCGTAAGGTATTTATGGAACACCATAAGGAATTGCTCACCCAAGAATTTTGGCAGGAGAAAAAAGAACGCATCATGGCAGGCATGGTTGATGACTTTTACCCTTATCCGCAATCGGTGCGTTTTAAGCCGTCCGCTCGTCAAGTCGGGTTGCCTGAAAACGCAGACGCATAAAGAAAGTATTTGATATGACAGAAGAAAATCAACAATATGCCGCTGATATGAAAGGCAAAAATGGCATACAACGCATTATCAATGCTTGCCGTTATTCGGCACAGGGTTTTCAGGCAGCTTTCAAAAACGAAGCGGCATTTCGGCAATTAGTTTTACTAAACGCTATTTCTATCCCATTGATTTTATTTATAGATTTTGACATTGTCATCAAAATGATTTTGCTGTTTGCCATGCTTTTGACTTTGATTGTGGAATTATTCAATACCGCGATTGAAGCGATTGTGGATAGGGTTTCCACGGAAAAACACCCCCTATCCAAAATCGCCAAAGACGCAGGTTCAGCCGCACAAACTATGGCGTTGTTGATTTTGGGCGTGCTGTGGCTGGTGGCGTTGTGGGATTATTGGGCGTAGTTTTTCAGGCTGCCTGAAAAAAAAAACAGACGGCATAATAACCGTCTGTTTTTTATTGTGATTTAATGTTTCAGGCAGCCTGAAAATCAATGCAATCTTGCACGGAACACCACGCGACCGTGGAATGAACCCACTTCGCAGTCGAAAGTGCCGCCTGATTGCGGACGGCGATCGTAATAACTGTGCAAATCGGAAATGCGGCGATGACCTTCTTTTTGGGCGGTTTGTTTCATTTTGGCTAACACATTGATGAAAGCGCGTTCGCAGGCTTTTTCATCACCTGTATGAAAGCGTTTGGCGGCTTGACGCGTGGTGCGATAGCCTTTGGCGTTACCACCGCCTGAACCAAACGAAACAGGCATACCGCCTAATACTTCACGGGCTTCGGCGGTGTTTAAGATTTGAGCACCGCTACAACGGTAAATCAGTTTTCTGCCTTTTTTAGCGGTGTTTTCTCTCAACAAACGGCACGCTCCTGAATGTGGGTATTTTTGTGCATTTGGTGCGTCTGCACTTTCGTATCGTGTTGAAGACGATTGTGTGGTGGTGGGTGCATTGTCATCGGTGGCACAAGCCGACAAAACCACTGCGGATACCAACAGTAAAGCCCAGTTTTTCATAGTATTGTCCTTTTGTTTTGGTTACAAAGATTTTAAATTGTAATGAATTTTTATGGTTAATAGGTAATTTTTTTAGGACTATTTACATAAATTGAAATTTTATTATCCACTTTTTAGGCGGATAAATCGACTATAATGCGTGTTTTTCAGGCTGCCTGAACACATATAGTCGCTCCACAGCAAAACTATCCAGCGTTGAAGTGCCTTGCCGTATTCGTTTATACTGTCGCAGGCGTTACGCCTTGGCTACTTTCGCTGTGAAACGACTATAAATAAGGACATGATTTTGACATTCAAACGCTTTCGCCGTATTTTATTATTGTTTATCGTCATTTGTTTGGCGATTTATGGCGGATTGTGTGCCAGAGTTTTATATGAAGGACGCTTACAAACGCCCAAGAGTGCGGACGCGATTATTGTTTTGGGTGCGGCGGCGTATCACAAAAAGCCGTCTCCCGTGTTTGAAGAACGCATTCGCCATGCGGTGAATTTATACCAACAGGGCAAGGCGAAAAAAATTATTTTCACAGGCGGCACGCCGAAAACGGGTTTTTTAACCGAAGCGGAAGTGGGAGCAAAGTGGGCAGAGAAAAACGGCGTACCACGCCGCGATATTTTGTTAGAACCTAACTCCCGCAATACTTTTGATAATTTAAAAAATTCAGCCGAAATTGCCAAGCGAGAAAAATTGCATTCGTTTATTGTGGTGAGCGACCCTTACCACATTGCCCGAGCCAAGTTAATGGCACAAGATTTGGGGCTTACCGTGCAAATGTCGCCCACGCCAACTTCGCGTTTTAACACCGCCGCATTGCCTGTAAAACTCAAATTCTTTTTTAGCGAAGTGCATTATTATGCGGTGTATAGCGTTTTGCGTCTGCCGCAGGTGTGGTGATTTGGATTTTCAGGCTGCCTGAAAGGGGCTATCTTTTGTTACAATAACGCTTTTTAATGCTTTGCAGGAACACAAAATGTTGTATCTTTGGTTCAAACTTATTCACATTTTTTTGATTGTTTCGTGGTTTGCGGGTTTGTTTTATTTGCCGCGAATTTTTGTTAATTTAGCGAATGCGGATAAAAATTCGTCTGAATATGAACGATTATTAGGAATGGCACACCGTTTATATCGTTTTATGTCGCCGATGGGTTATTTAGCTTTATTGTTTGGCTTAATAATTGTTTTTTATTCGTTTGCTTGGACTGGTTCAGGAAATTACTGGACACACCCCAAAACTTTATTAGGTGTTTTTTTATTAGGTTACCAACACTTATGTCAATTTTACTTAAAACAGTTTCAAAATAAAACCAACACCAAAAGCCATAAATTTTTTCGTGTATTTAACGAAATCCCCGTGTTTATTTTGTTAATTGAATTGTATTTGGTTTTATTTAAGCCGTTTTAATTTTTCAGGCAGCCTGAAACTGATTGATTATTTTATTTTTAAATTGCCACACAGATTTGATTTTGCTGACGCAAAATCTTTAAAAGATAATAGTGGCCATTTAAAAGAAAAACCGTTAGGTTTTCTTAAATCCGTGTGGCAATGGAAAACGAATTTATTTCAGGCAGCCTGAAAATTATCAAAAATAGTATTAACCATTTGAATTTTATATAAAAAATATGAATATCTTTTACGAAGAATCTGGGCAGTTTAAAGTTGCGGCTGTGGTGCAGAAAAATGATGCGTCTTATCAGGCGGACACAGTTGGCGGTAAGCGTGTCAAAATTAAAGCGGCGAATGTGTTTTTGGAATTTAATTCAGATGCACCTTCCTTTTTGGAAAATGCTCAAAATCAAGCCGCCACAATGGATATTCCCCTGTTGTGGGAAGTGGTGAGCGATGCGGAATTTACTGCCGAAATGGCAGCAAAAGAATATTTTGGGGCAACACCCAGTCAGACGGAATTAGCGGCAACGCTGATTGCTCTATATGCCGCTCCTATGTATTTTTATAAGAAAAACAAAGGGGTATTTAAAGCCGCACCTGAAGAAACTTTGAAACAAGCGTTGGCGGCGATTGAACGCAAAAAACAACAAGACGCTCAAATGGCAGCGTGGATTGATGAACTCACCGCGTTCAGGCTGCCTGAACACATTGCGGGAGAATTGCCCAAAATTTTGCATAAACCAGATAAACAAGCCCTTGAATATAAAGCATTTATTAAAGCCGCCGACAGTCTAAAACTATCACCTTTGGCGTTAGCCCAAGCCGTTGGCGGCGTGCCGTCTATACCGCAATATTTATTAGACGGATTTTTATTCAATAATTTTGAACAAGGCATTGATTTTCCTGAAATTCCTTGCGAAAAACCGCAAGATTTGCCGATTGCTGAAAAGGTTAAAGCGTTTTCGATTGATGATATTTCGACAACTGAAATTGATGACGCAATCAGTTTAACAAAAATCAATACTGGCTTTGTTTTGGGCATACATATTGCCGCTCCTGCCTTGTCTGCCAACGAACACATTGAAAAAATCGTGCAACAACGCCAAAGCACGGTGTATTTTCCCACAGGCAAAATCACCATGCTGCCTGAAAACTGGATTCACACATTTAGTTTAGATGAACAATCCTATCGTCCTTGTGTGAGCGTTTATTTTCATTTAGATGAAAACGCACAATTTGTAGGCGAGCCACACACCAAAATCGAACAGGTGTGGATAGAAAAAAACCTGCGAATACAAGAAATTGAACCGTTTTTCAACCGTGTTTCAGGCAGCCTTTTAACTGATGAAGATAAATTCCCCTTTCACCATGAGTTAAAAACCCTGTTGCCGATTGCGATTTCCTTGCAAAAACAACGCGGTAAATATGACGAAAACACGCCCGTGCGTTATGAATATTCGCTTGAAGTCGATGAAAACGGCACGGTTACGCCAGTGAAACGCGAACGAGACGCACCGATTGACACCATTGTTGGCGAAATGATGATTTTAGCCAACCGCACATGGGCAGAAATGTTGGATAAGGCAGGTTTGGGCGGCATTTTCCGCGTGCAAGCCCCCAAAGGTTTGGTGAAATTAAGCACCAAATCATCACCGCATGACGGCTTGGGCGTGGCACATTATGCGTGGCACACTTCGCCCTTGCGGCGGGCAACTGATTTTATCAATCAACAACAACTGATCTCATTGATTGATAAGGAAAAATATCAAGTCCGTTTTGCCACAAATGACGCACAACTTTATGCCGTTTTGCGAGATTTTGAATCCGCCTACACCGCTTATAACGACTTCCAAAATCAAATGGAACGCTATTGGAGTTTGGTGTATTTGCAGCAAGAAAATATCAAAGAAATCAATGCGATATTATTAAAAGGCGATTTGGTCAGAATAGACGGCTTACCCATAGTCGCCCGTGCTGTCGGCATTCCGATTGACTTGCCGCCACGCACGCTGATGAAACTACGCATAGGCGAAATTGATTTAATCACCCAAAGCGTGGCGTTGCAGTATGTGAATGTGGTGGTGGCGTAGGTTTTCAGGCTGAAACCTTTGCAAAACTCAATCTGAAACAAAAAAAGCGTTCGTTATAGGGTGGGCAGGCTACCCTCCACTCTGCCTGCGGCGTTGATTATTTATTGATATTTAAGAAAATTCCGCCCTATCGGGCGTTGGTGGGCTGGTCAGCCCACCCTATAACATTTGCATTTATTATATAAATAGGTTTTGCAAAGGTTTCATGCTACCTGAAACTATTGTGCTTGGCATTTTTGTGTGGCTTGGATAAGCGTTTCTTCTAATTGTGCGGCGGTGATTTTGCCGAGAAAGGCTTTTCTAAAATTGCATTGGGGTGCGTCTATTACCGTGTAGGGTATGCCGCCTGTGTTGTTGCCAAAGCGTAAAAATACCGCCGTTGCGTCTTGTTCGTGGTAGCGAATGGGGTAGGGGACGGATTGGGTTTGTAAAAATTGTGCAACATTGTCGCGTTTATCCACTGCAATGCCAGTCACGCCCACTTCGGGGTGTTGTGTGGCGAAGTTTGACAAAATGGGCATTTCTTGCCGACAAGGCTCGCACCACGATGCCCATAAATTGATGATATTGATTTTGGGGTGTGGCAAGGCTTCGCCGTCTTTGTAAGGCTTAATCGCATTGCTGTCGCTCGGATTGCAAGCGGTGAGCGTAAGTGCCATAACAAGTGCAAAAATATTTGTTTTCATTGTGTTTTTTACCTTTAACTTCACTGCGTTCGTTGAACTGCGTTTCAGGCTGCCTGAAATTGTGTATGATATAGTCGTTAAACTTCAAAAGAATAACAGGCGGCGAGCCGCAGACAGTATAACTAATACGGCAAGGCTCGCCAACGCATTAGTGTTTTGAAGTTTAACGACTATATTGCCGCAAAATGTCGCTTGCGTTGCCATAATCTTTCACCTTACCGCCTGTTTCTAAAACCAAAATTTTGTGCGACAGTGCCGCGATGACATCTAAATCGTGGCTGACAAATATCATGGCGATTTGGTGTTTTTTTTGCAATTCTTTTAATAAATCAATCAGTTGCTTTTGTAATTGTAAATCTAATGCAGAAGTGGGTTCGTCCAAAACCAAGATTTTCGGCTGCACAATTAACGCTCGGGCAATGGCAATGCGTTGCCGTTGTCCGCCTGAAAATTCGTGCGGATAGCGGTCTAAAATATTTGCAAGCAGCCCTACTTCGTTTAATATTTGTTTGATTTTATTGTATTTTTCTGTTTTTTCCATTTGCGGCTGCAAAATATCGATGGCTTCGCCCACAATTTCGCCAACTGTCATGCGTGGATTGAGTGCCGCAAACGGGTCTTGAAAAACAATTTGTATGTCTTTGCGTTTTTCTAATAATTTTTTATTATCAATGGCTTGCCAGTCGTTTCCGCAAATATTCAGGCTGCCTGAATAATCGATTAGTTTAAGCAAGGCTTTTGCAAGCGTGCTTTTGCCGCTGCCTGACGCTCCGATTACGCCCAATGTTTCGCCCTGTTTCAGTTCAAACTGCACATTTTTTAATAAAGGTAAATCGCGTGTTTTGAACCAGCCTGATTTTTCTTTGACGGCAACGCCCAAGTTTTCGACCGATAAAACCGTTGCAGTTTGTGGCGGCTCTTCATTTAACGGCTGTGGCACGGCGTTGAGCAACATTTGTGTGTATTCGTGTTGCGGCTCATTGAACAATTTTTCGACTGTTGCGGTTTCGACAATTTTGCCGTCTTTCATTACCGCCACACGGTCGGCAAAGTTTTTAACCACACGCAAATCGTGCGAAATATACAAAATGCTCATACCCGTTTGGCGTTGAATGTCGTTCAAAAGAGCCATAATCTGCCCCTGCACCGCCACATCTAATGCAGTTGTGGGTTCGTCCGCAATCAAGAGTTCAGGTTCTGCCGCCACTGCCATAGCAATCATCGCTCGTTGGCGTTGTCCGCCCGATAGTTGAAACGGATAGGCGTGAATTTTGCTTTCTGCGTTTTCGATTCCTGTGCGTTCCAATAGAGTAAGTGCTTGTTTATATGCGTCTTTTTGCGTTAAACCCAAATGCCAAGTTAAAACTTCGGCAATTTGACTACCGACCGTTTGCACAGGATTTAACGCCGTCATCGGTTCTTGAAACACAAAGGCAATTTTTTTACCACGAATTTTTTGTAATTGTTTAGCAGATAAGGATAAAATTTCGGTTCCATTAAATTTCAGGCTGCCTGAAAAACGAATATCAGGATTTAACCGCACCACACCTTGTGCGAGCATTGTTTTGCCACTACCCGATTCGCCGACCAAAGCCAATTTTTCGCCTTTTTTCATTGACAGCGAAACATCAGACAAAATTTGCTTTTGTCTGACGAATGATGATAGATTGTTGATTTCTAATAATAAATTGCTCATTATCTTCTCGGCGGCAATGTGATACAGTCAAAAGCATTCAAAATTAAGCATAGGAGTAATTTTTTATATTATTTTCAATTACTTAAAATGGATATCTACATAATCAACGACACCATCACAGGGATTGTGGTGTGCCAACATACGCCAATATTTGCGATTTCCTGTGGCTTCAAATAGATAATCGCCCGAACGCTTGCATTCAACGCCATTTGCAATATGATCGACACGCGTAATAATCTCGCCCCTGAACAAAAAAGTGCGTTCATCAAGGGGAATAATCATGCCGTCCATAGTGGCATAATTGCCATTAAGTTCTTGTTTTGCATGAATTTCTAATTGTTGATTGTTTTGGCTAATGTGTGCCGTGCCAAATTTTTCCCAACTAATCCATTGCAAAGAAAACAAATGTTTGCCCAACAATTTTTCTGTTAAGGCTTGATTTTGTGGATTTTTTGCATAAACAGCAGTGGAAAAAATCATCATCAACACAATGCAGAAGAATTTATTTTTCATTGTTTTATTCCTATTTTGTTTGTTTTTCAGGCAGCCTGAAACGGTTATTAACGGCGTGGTGGGTGTGGTGGGCGTGGTGGTGGTGGGCGATGATAGACGCGTGGGCGATGATGATAATAAAACGGGTCGTGCCAATGCCCCCACAGCCACGCATCGTGTTCGTAATAGTCTGCACGCCGTTCGGCGGCTTCTAATCGCCGTTGATTGATATTATTTTCCCACGCCAATTTATAGCAATTATAAAATAACGGCTCGTTAATTTTTTCTTTATATTGTTGATTTAATTCAGAAAACTGTTCGTCATTTGCGTCTTCACCGTGTTCTTTTAG
>JAFWTP010000114.1 GCA_017518845.1 Neisseriaceae bacterium | reverse complement strand
ATTATGAAGCGGGGGATGTGCTTTGTAATATCTACACCGATTATTATAAAAATCCCGAACAGTCGGTAAAAATTATGGAAGAGGTCTATCGAACAATTGCCTTAAACACCGACAGTTCGCATCATTCGCCGTTGCGATTTGCGGCTATCAATTTGGCAGAAAGATATCTAATTGTAAATCAATTTGAAAAGGCTAAAAACTTTATTGAAAAATCAGACAAACTTTATAAATATGCTGGATGTAATTGCGAATTGATAATGGAATTACAAATGGCTCATCTTCACTTTTATTGTGCTACAAACAACAACGCTAAATTATTGACAGAAAGTAAAATAGCCATTGAAATGTACAATTCATTTTGGGGCAACGTTATGAATGGCAAAGATTATACTGCGTTTGACATTATCAACAATTTGGCTACTGCATATTACCAATCAGGAGATACTGCAAAAGCTGAATCATATTGGCATCATATAATTGAAAACAATAAATCACAAGAGCCGCAGTTAAATTCGCTGTTTAACAGAGTGATAAATACATTGGCTCTCATAAAAATGCGGCAACATCAATGGCAAGAGGCTATGAATTTGTATGATAAGGTTAAGATGTTCAACGATTTGTACGATATGATTTATTATAGAAACTACCTTACTTGTGCGCTGTTTGTAAATAGATTAGATAAGGTTAACAAATTTTACAAACTGTTTAGCAACGATATGGTAGAAAACAAATCGCGCATATTCTTTAATTCTACCGAAGAAAATCATTACAACGAATGGCTTTCGCGTGTGCAAGATATTGAGTATTATAATTTTGCAGCGTTTAACTCTCGTTCCACACAAGTGATTTCTGATGCGTTTGTTAGCACTTTGTTTTTCAAAACTGTTTCGTTAGAGAGCAATACTCTTATCTCAGAATTTGTTAATAATTCTGACGACAAACATCTAAAAAATATCTATGAAAAATGCCGTCAGATTAAACACAACCTGCTGTTTTCAAACGAAAGTTTAGATGCAAAAAACCGATACCAATCTGAATACGAACAGTTGTACGACACCTTAATTACACACACTATCAATCTGAGTAGCAAAATGTTGAAGCAAAATAAAACCATTGCCGACATTCAACGTGCCCTATACTACAACGAATACGCAATTGAATTTTGCGTTATTCCCGATTATACTCAATATCCAAAACATACCGATTATTTTGGTGCATATATAATTGGCAAAAACTATTCATCGCCAAAACTTGTAAAACTTGCCGAGGTTTCAACCGTTGAAAAACTCTTGAACCATACTTCCGAAGATCCATTGTTTTATTCTGATTTTTATTCAGGCGAAAAAATCAAACAGTTATACAAATTGATTTTCAAACCGTTAGAACCATTTTTTAATAATGCAGGTTCGATTTTTTATTCGCTTTACGGCAATCTTGCAACTTTGAATTTTGATTATTTGAAAGATGAATCGGGCGCACCGCTTTGTCAAAAATACAAATTAATCAGAGTATCTTCCACATCGTATATACCCAAAGTTCGTCAGCCTTGCTACCTAAATACCGCAGCACTTTTTGGAAACATCAATTATTCCACCTCTCCCGATGCTATGCAAAAGGCTGAAAATAAATCAAATACACGCAGCAATTTGTTTGCGTCGATTGGTGCCACAAAACGAGAAATTGATTCAATTGCTAAGATTATGAAATTTCATAACATCGACACCAAAACATACGAAAACGATGATGCCAATGAAAAAGTTTTTAAATTAATGTCGCGCAATTCGCCTGATATTCTGCATTTTGCAACTCACGGATTCTGCCTCGATTCAGATGATAAAATTCAAAAAACAGCATTTGCCCAAACTATCAAAACCAATTCGCAAAAAGAGTCGTCGATGGCACGTTCAGGTCTCGCCCTTTCTGGTGCAAATAATGTTTGGAAAGGCAAGAACGCACTTCCAAACAATGTTGAAGACGGCATTCTCACCGCCTACGAAATTTCTCAACTCGACCTCTCAAACACAAAACTCGTTGTACTCTCTGCCTGCGAAACTGCAAGGGGAAAGATTTTTCCTGTGGATGGCGTTTTTGGACTTCAACGCGCTTTTAAACAGGCTGGTGCAGGGGCGATTTTGATGTCGCTGTGGAAGGTTGACGACGGCGTAACGGCTATCTTTATGGAGCATTTTTACAAATTTCTCTTTGAAACCAACGACCGCCACAAGGCTCTCAAACTTGCCCAAGACGAGGTTAAAAAACAATTTCCCGACCCGTATTATTGGGCTGCGTGGGT
>JAFWTP010000113.1 GCA_017518845.1 Neisseriaceae bacterium | reverse complement strand
TTTTTAATTGTTCATTTAAAATATACGGCGGATTGATAATAAACATACCACTGCCTGCCATGCCAAAACAGTCTGTTGAAAATGATTTAACCATAAGTTCTGCTTTAAGCCATTTGGGGGCAAGTGTTTTTAATTTTTCAGGCAGCCTGAAACTTTCTTCTCTATTTAATAGTGGATACCAAATTAAAAAACAACCTGTGGCAAATTTTTTAATGGCTTTTTTCAGTGTATGGATAACTTTTTGATAATCGTCCTTTATTTCGTAAGACGGGTCAATTAAAATAATCGCTCGGCGTGTGGGTGGGGGTAGTTGAGATAATAAACCGTTAAATCCGTCATTATTGTAAGTTATGCTTCTCTTTTTAATATTTAATAATTCAACTGTTTGATTTAACAATATAAATTCATTATTGTGTTGTTCAAATAAACGCAATTTGGTATCTATGTTTGCGGTTTTCGCGGCTAAAAATGGCGAGCCTGCGTAATGATTATTATCAGGCAAAATATTCAATATTTGATTTTTAAATTTGCTTAATAATGGCGGTAATTGTTCTGTTTGTTTTAATCTATTAAAACCGTCAATATATTCACCTGTTTTTTGTGATTGTTCATTTGTCAAACAATATAAACCTGCACCCGAATGGGTATCAATATAAAAATAGGGTTTGTCTTTTTGGTTGTAATATTGCAACACCAAAAATAACACAAAATGTTTTAATATATCGGCAAAATTGCCAGCGTGAAAAGCATGTCGGTAGGAAAGCATAATGATTTACTTTATTTAATTTTCAGGCTGCCTGAAAATTATTTCTTTCTAAAAATTGTGCCGCCGATTTGTTTGTTTTCTAATAAAAAAGAACGGGCGGCGGTTAAGTCAAAACCGCTTGCTAAATACATTTGGCGGTTATTGCTTAATAAAAATTCGGCTGCTTTTAGTTTTGTGGTAATACCGCCTGTTCCCATTTTTGAGCCTGTTTTCACCGTTTGGCTTAATTCTTTTTCACTTAATTCATTGATTTCTAATTGTATTTTTGCGTCTTTGTATTCAGACGGATTTTTGTCGTAATAGCCGTCAATATCGCTTAAAATTACCAATAAATCGGCATTAAAAAAGTGGGCTGCGTAGGCACTTAATCGGTCGTTATCACCAAATACGATTTCGGCAATGCCTGTGGCATCGTTTTCGTTAATAATCGGTAATATTTTGTTATTTAATAATCCGTCAATTAAGTTTTTGGCATAACCTGTGGATTTGCGTGAATCAAAATCGGCAGCGGTTAATAATACTTGTGCAGTGATAATGCTATGTTTTTGCATTATTTTTTCATATATGGACATTAAATGCGGCTGACCCACAGCGGCTAACATTTGTCGATTAACCACAGATGTTTTTTCGATATTCGATTTAATGCGTCCTGCGGTAATGGCTCCTGAACTTACCAAAATCACTTGATAGCGTTGCATTAAGTCGGCTAAAAATTGACACAGTTGTTCAATGCGGCTTTCGCTAATGGTGTTTTCATCGCTTAATACATGCGAGCCGACTTTGATGACGATTCTTTGCATTTTTTTGTCCTAATCATGATAGTAGGGTGGGTCTTTACCCCACCAAAACGCCATTTAGCGTTGTATTCAATATTTTTCAGGCTGCCTGAAAAGGTTAAAAGCAACGCCTATCGGCGTTGTTGGTGGGCTAGGAAGCCCACCCTACGGCTCATCGCAATGACGATATAAGTTTCAGGCTGCCTGAAAGGTTTTTCAACCATAACGCAATATTATAAACGCTGCGTTAATTGTACAAATTCTTTTTGTTTGGCTAATGCCTGTTTGCTGTCTATGGTTTCTGCCGCTAATTGCACGCCGTCTTGCAAATTATCTACAATGCCGCCGCAATACAGCGTTGCCGCTGTGTTCATCAGCACAATATCGCGGCATGCTCCTTTTTCGCCTGATAAAACGGCGTTCATTTTTTGTAAAGATTGTTCTGCGTTTGCCACACGCAAATCTTTTAAACTTTCAGTGCGTTGCAAGCCAAAGTCTTCGGGGCAGATTTCGTATTCCGTAATATTGCCGTTTTGCAACTCAAATACACGGGTTGCGGCGGCGATGGAAATTTCGTCCAAACCGTCTTTACCATTGACAACCAGCACACGATTTAAGCCCAAATGCCGCAATACATGTGAGCAAATGCCCAGTAAATCAGGGTGAAACACGCCCAAAACTTGGTTTTTTGCGTCCGCAGGATTAGACAAAGGACCCAAAATATTAAACATCGTTCGCACGCCCAACGCTCGGCGAACAGGGGCGACATACTTCATCGCAGGGTGATGCGTGGGGGCAAACATAAAGCCCATACCCGTTTGGCGAATACATTGTGCGGTTTGCTCGGGCGTTAAATTAAGCGGCACGCCCATTTGTTCCATAGCGTCTGCCGCACCGCAGTTAGACGACACACTGCGTCCGCCGTGTTTGGCAACTTTTGCCCCAGCCGCCGCTGCCACAAACATCGAAGTATTTGAAATATTAAAGGTTTTTGCATTATCGCCGCCTGTGCCAACCACATCAACCACTTGTTGTTTTTCATCGTCTGACAATGGCACTTGGTGCATAAACTCACGCAACACATTGACTGCCGCCGTGATTTCCGACACCGTTTCCACTTTAATCCGCAAACCGATGAGCAAAGCCGCAATCACTTCGTTGGGCATCTGCCCGCTCATAATTTGCCGCATTAAGTCGGTCATTTCATCAGAAAAAATCTCATTGCCGTCAATTAAACGATTTAAAGCGTCTTGATGCGTAATCATAAAAAATCCTTTAATATTAAAAACTTTCAGGCAGCCTGAAAGATATGTTTGAAATAAAACAGGGTATTTTACTCTTTTTTAGCAAAATATGTTTTTCAGGCAGCCTGAAAGGCAATAAACTTTATCAACTGTTCTCATTCAATCCTTATTTGCCGTTTGCCCTTATGTTTGTTTTCACTTATCATTAGGTTATTTTTGATTGACTGTATTTTTAAGGATAAAAAATGTCTCAACAATTTGATGTTGCCGTCATCGGCGGTGGGCCTGGGGGTTATGTGGCTGCGATTCGTGCGGCTCAATTAGGGTTTAAAACCGTGTGTATCGACAAGGGTGTGAATAAGGCAGGGGACGCACCTGCTTTGGGTGGCACTTGCTTGAATGTGGGTTGTATTCCGTCCAAAGCCTTGTTGCAGTCGTCCGAACATTTTCACACAGCCGCTCACGACTTTGCCGAACACGGCATTACAGTCGGCACGCCCAAAATTGATGTCGCCAAAATGATTGCCCGCAAAGACGCGATTGTTAGCAAACTTACAGGCGGCATTGCGTTTTTATTTAAGAAAAACAAAGTGGAAAGCGTGCATGGCACGGCGGCATTCAAAGGCAAAAATGGCGATTTGTGGCAGTTGGAAGTTTCAGGCAGCCTCATTGAAGCCAAAAGTGTGATTATTGCCACAGGTTCAAATCCCCGTCCTTTGCCGAATGTTGAAGTGGATAATAAAACCGTATTAGACAATGTCGGTGCGTTAAATTTAACGGAAGTGCCGAAAAAATTAGGCTTAATCGGTTCAGGCGTGATTGGTTTGGAAATGGGTTCGGTGTGGAATCGCTTGGGAAGTAAAGTTACCGTTTTGGAAGCCTTGCCACAATTTATGCCGATGGCTGACGGTCAAGTGGCAAAAGAAGCCTTAAAAACTTTCACCGCACAAGGTTTGGACATTCAATTAGGTGTAAAAATTGAAGCGGTTGAAAATAAAGGAAAAAGAGTTACCGTTAAATACAGCGTTAATGGCGAAAATAAATCGGAAACTTTTGATAAATTGATTGTGGCAATCGGTCGTGTGCCAAATACGCAAGGTTTGAATGCAGACGCGGTGGGCTTAAAAATCAACGAACGCGGCTTTATTGAAGTTGATGACGAATGCCGCACAAATCTGCCAAATGTTTGGGCGATTGGCGATGTGGTGCGTGGTCCGATGTTAGCCCACAAAGCCAGCGAAGAAGGCGTGGCGGTTGCCGAACGCATTGCAGGACAAAAACCGCATGTTAATTTAGGCGTGATTCCTGCGGTGGTTTATACCACGCCCGAAATGGCTTGGGTGGGCAAAACCGAAGAACAGTTAAAAGAAGCAGGCGTGGCTTATCGCAAAGGGCAATCGGGCTTTGCGGCAAACGGCAGGGCATTAGGCATGGGACAAGCGGCAGGCTTTGTAAAAATGTTGGTCGATGACAAAACCGACCGCATTTTGGGCGTGCATATCATCGGGCCTATGGCGTCCGAATTGATTTCCGAAGCAGTAGTCGCTATGGAATTTTCCGCCAGTGGCGAAGACATTGCCCGCATTATCCACGCACACCCCAGTTTGTCGGAAGTTATCCACGAAGCGGCATTGGCGTGCGATAAACGGGCTTTGCATGGCTAATTGATTGTGTTGTAGGGTGGGTCTTCGACCCACCAGCATAACAGCGTTATAGGGTGGGCAGGCTACCCACCGCAACGCCGCAAGGCGTTGATTGAATAATAATTTTCAGGCAGCCTGAAAAGAATATAACAAATACCTGTTGGTGTTTTGGTGGGTCGAAGACCCACCCTACGATATAAACCCAACACCACATTCAAGCGGATTGTATTTTCAACCACAATGGAGTAAGCATTATGAAACTGAAAAACCTACTCAAATTTTTGGACTACGACCCGATTGAACACCAAACCAAAGTGTGCGGTTTGATTTCTGTAACCGAATACTTGAATATGAGTTACCGCAAAATCCGTCATCAAGTGTTGAATATTACCGACTCTGCTAACAATGTAACTTATTCATATGAAAACATCATTCACGCTTACGGCACGCTGTGGAAAGTGGAACAAACCAAAGCCCATGAGTATATTTTTCGTGAATACAGTTTGGTGGATATTTTCTGCCGCCCTGAAAATTTTGATGCCAAAGAAGAACAAATTGTGTGGATTGGTTGTGCCGATATGCAGCAATTTTCCGACCGCATTTTGATTGCCGATGACGGCACCAGTCAATACACCATTACCGCCGCCCGCCATTTCCGCTCTTGGACGGGCGATGTGTGTATTACGATTGAATAGATTTTGTGATTTTGACAAATATTTCAGGCAGCCTGAAATAAAAAAACATATTCAGGCAGCCTGAAACACGCACAATAGGAAAAAAAATGACCGCAAACACCCTAACCGCCATGGCCATTATTGCCATACCAGTGGGCATTTTGTTAATGGCATTTGCCGTATTATGGCAAATGTATATTATGTTCACCGAAACTTACACACTCAATCGTTATAAAGACGACAATCGTTTGCTGTGGGTGGTGGCAGGTTTGATGTTTAGTTTCAGTTTGGCGGTGTATTACTACTGCCCCAACGCCCGCAAAAAAGGCAAATGGGGGGTTATGGCTGGCGTTGTTGGTTTGCTTATGTATGTGGGTGGATATGTGTATCTGAAACGCACGGCGGCATAAATTTTTGTTAGAATAGCAACTTTATTTTATGGGTTGTTAGCTCAGTTGGTAGAGCAGCGGACTCTTAATCCGTAGGTCCAGGGTTCGAACCCCTGACAACCTACCAAATACACAGCACAAGCATTGTCTTGTGCTGTTTTTATATTTTTCAGACTGAAAGCCCTGCAAAACTCCGTTCTTCGCCATTCGTCATTCTGAGTATAAGCGAAGAATATTTTATAAAACAATTAGTTGAAGTTCTTCCCCAACGCTTACGCTCAGGGTTAGAATAACGAGTTTTGCAGGGTTTTCAGGCTGCCTGAAAAAT
>JAFWTP010000112.1 GCA_017518845.1 Neisseriaceae bacterium | reverse complement strand
TTAACTGCTCATTATCTACAATTTGCAGTTTTTGTTCTACCTCCGTCAGTTTATTACGACAAAAATTTAATAATTGTCGTCCTTCTTCATAGTGATTAAACGCTTCTTCCAGTGGTGTATCTGGATTTTGCATTAATTGAGTTAAGGCTTCTAAACGTGCCATTGCATCTTCAAAAGTTTTTGGTGCTTTTTTCATAACAATGAATAATCCTTGAATTTTATGTAAATGGTAATGTTTAATAAGATTTCCGGCAGACTTTTTATTAGTTACATTAAGTCTGCCGGAAAGGTTTTTTTATATTCAAATCAAAAGAATTACATTCTTTCAATCATTGCTTTACCAAATGCCGAACAAGAGATTTCGTTTGCACCGTCCATTAAGCGTGCGAAGTCGTAGGTTACTTGTTTGTCGCCAATGGCTTTTTCCATTGCAGAAATCACCAAATCAGCCGCTTCAAACCAGCCTAAATGACGCAACATCATTTCTGCCGACAAAATCAGCGAACCTGGATTAACTTTATCCTGCCCTGCATATTTCGGAGCAGTGCCGTGTGTGGCTTCAAATACGGCGTACTGGTCAGAAATATTTGCACCTGGTGCAATACCAATACCGCCTACTTGTGCGGCTAATGCATCTGAAATATAGTCGCCGTTCAAATTCAAAGTAGCAATCACATCGTATTCAGCAGGACGCAACAAGATTTGTTGCAAGAATGCGTCTGCAATCGCATCTTTCACAACAATATTTTTGCCCGTTTTCGGATTTTTAAATTCGCACCACGGACCTGCACCAATCAGCGTTGCACCAAACTCTTCGCGTGCCACTTGATACGCCCAATCGCGGAAACCGCCTTCGGTGAATTTCATAATATTGCCTTTATGCACAATGGTAACCGAGTTGCGGTCGTTATCAATCGCATAACGAATGGCGGCACGCACCAAGCGTTGTGTGCCTTGTTTGGACACGGGTTTAATGCCAATGCCTGATGTTTCAGGGAAACGAATTTTTTTCACGCCCATTTCACCTTGCAAAAAGGCGATGATTTTTTTCGCGTCAGGCGTTTCGGCTTCCCATTCAATACCTGCGTAAATGTCTTCGGTATTTTCACGGAAAATCACCATATTGGTTTTGGACGGATCTTTCAATGGAGACGGCACGCCGTTAAAATAACGCACAGGACGCACGCATTGATACAAATCCAATTCTTGACGCAAAGCGACATTCAGCGAACGAATACCGCCGCCCACAGGCGTGGTCATCGGACCTTTAATCGACACCGAATATTCTTTCAGTGCAGCAAGCGTTTCTTCGGGCAACCACACATTATCGCCATAAACGCGTGTGGCTTTTTCGCCTGCAAACACTTCCATCCAGTGAATTTTTTTCTTGCCGCCATAGGCTTTTGCCACAGCAGCGTCAATGACATCAATCATCACAGGCGTAATATCTACGCCGATACCATCGCCTTCGATATAGGGAATAATAGGTTGGTCTGGAATGGCTTGACCTGGAACGATTTTTTGACCTTCGGTAGGCACTTTGATATGGCTCATTATAAGAACTCCTAAAAATTAAACATGGTTGGCGTTTTTCTTCGTAAATGGAATAAGCAAACGCACAAAAGTCTGCATTATCGCCGATAACTATCATTTATGCCATGTGCAATGCGAAAAAATACAATAATGCTTGATAAAAACAATATTTACATGATATTATCAACGACATGTATCAGCGTTTGTTTAGAATAAGTCGTTGGTACTACTCCTGTAAAGTTGAATTGGTTGGGCGGTTGAGGTATAACTTACTTCCGCCCATTTTTTTGCATAACTAAAATTAAAATAAAGTCTGCCGGAAAGAAGGTTTTTTAAGTATTCCGGCAGTGTTTTATTTATAATAATCTATCTTAATAGGTATTAAATCAAAGTTACACCGTAAGCTAAACCAGCACAGATGGCAAATAATACAATTGCTTTTACAATTGAGGCGAATTTCAAAGCTGGTACTGGTTCTTGTAATTTTTTGTTACCAGTAATCATGGGTGTAATCAAATTATGTCGTTTGAAAATACGGTAAAACACAATGGTAGCAAAATGTATAGCAACTAATAGCATCAATACATTAGCAATCACCAGATGGATATTACGGATTTTAGAGGCATTACTACCTGCTATTTTGCTTAAATATCCACTGTATACATAGGAATTTTCATCAGGAGAAAATAAACCGGTTACTATTTG
>JAFWTP010000111.1 GCA_017518845.1 Neisseriaceae bacterium | reverse complement strand
TGTGCGTGAGCATTTATCTAATGACGGCACACGCAAATGGCTGTTGAATGTGGGACAAGGCAATGCGATTGAAACGGTGTTTATTCCCGAAGAAAATCGTGGCACACTGTGCGTTTCCACGCAAGCAGGTTGTGCGTTGGATTGTGCGTTTTGTTCCACAGGCAAGCAGGGCTTTAATCGCAATTTAACCACTGCCGAAATTATCGGTCAGTTGTGGGTGGCTAATCAGGCGTTGGGCGTAACCCCAAAAAATGAACGAGTGATTTCTAATGTGGTGCTGATGGGTATGGGCGAGCCGTTGGCGAATTTTGATAATACGGTGTCGGCACTTAAAATTATGTTGGACGATCACGGCTACGGCTTATCTCGTCGCCGTGTTACGGTTTCTACTTCGGGCTTAATTCCGCAAATGGAGCGACTTTCCCAAGAATGCCCCACCGCACTGGCGGTGTCTTTGCACGCACCGAATGACGACATTCGCAATAAAATTATGCCGATTAACCAAAAATATCCACTCAAAGATTTAATGAATGCGTGCTTAAAATACTTGCAATTTGCCCCACGAGATTTTATTACTTTTGAATATATTTTATTAAACGGTGTGAATGATCAGCCACAACACGCCCAAGAACTGTTGGATTTGGTTAAATCTGTGCCGTGTAAATTTAATTTAATTCCGTTTAATCCTTTTGCCAACAGTCCTTTCAGGCAGCCTGAAAGGGATAGCGTTCTGCGTTTTCGTGATATTTTGAGTGATTTTGGCATTGTTGCTACAATACGCAAAACACGGGGCGATGATATTGCCGCTGCTTGTGGTCAGTTGGCAGGGCAGGTGAAAGATAAAACTCGCCGAACTACAACGGATTTGAAAGTTATTTCTGTAATGGAGAAAAAAACATGTTCATCTTACGTTCATTAAATAGGTGTCTTGCACTTGGATTGTGCATTTTGGCTACCTCATGTGCATTACTTCCAGATACATCAGGACCATCTCGTTCTGAAAGAATGGCAGATTTGGCAAAAATTAAAACACAATTGGCTATGGAGTATGAAAAATTAGGTGAACACCGTTTAGCTTTGTCTGCCATAGAAGAGGCAATTGTAGCTCAAAGTAATTATGACATGGCATGGTTGGTGAAAGGCTGGATTCATCAAAATTTAAAAATGAATAATGAAGCTGATCAAGCATTCCGCCGTGCTTTATCTATTTCTCCTAATAGTGCTGAAATCAATAATAACTATGGTTGGTTTCTATGCAACAATATGAAACAAATTTCTCAATCATTGGTTTATTTTGACCGTGCATTAG
Organism: Neisseriaceae bacterium; assembly: GCA_017518845.1. Lineage (GTDB taxonomy): Bacteria > Pseudomonadota > Gammaproteobacteria > Burkholderiales > Neisseriaceae > RGIG9985. The sequence continues at coordinate 380 of JAFWTP010000111.1, read as the reverse complement.
CAGACCCAACATATCCAACACCACATGTTGCACATATGAATAAAGGTATTTGCCGTGCACGTGGTGGAAGTTATGCCGCAGCAGCAGCTGATTTAGCACGTGCCAAAGCATTAGCACCTAATTTGCCAACTCCCATAAAAGAAATGGCACGCTTAAAATTAATGGAAGGGCAATCATCACAAGCACAAGATTTAATGAATCAATATCAACGCCGTATCGAAGTATTAGGACCTGATGATTTGTTATTAGGCTGGAAAATAGCACGTTCACGTGGTAATACACAGGCTGCTTATGAATATGAAGCACAATTACGCAGTAGATATCCTGCTTCTGATGAGTTGATGGAAATAAGTGGTGGTACAGGACATTAGCTTGTGAAT
>JAFWTP010000110.1 GCA_017518845.1 Neisseriaceae bacterium | reverse complement strand
TTGTTTTATAACAGAAAATTCATTCATTCAACGGGCGACCACATAGGGTCGCCCCTACGGAATTTTAACATTTCGTTTCTGTAAAGAGTTTTGCAGGGGTTTCTTATCGTCTATAACGCGTGGGCAACAAAGTTGCCCACCCTACATTCTTAAATAAACACTATCAATTTATACTATCTATAATCCTGTTATAATTGATTGTTTTACTCGCATATTCACCCCCCAAAAAATGACGCAAAAAGTTTCTTTTCACATTGACGGTATGTCCTGCCAAGCGTGTGCGGCTCGCATTGAAAAGGTTTTATCCAAAAAAGAAGCCGTAAGCAGTGCCGAAGTCAATTACGCAGGCGAACGCGCCAGTGTTTCTTTTGATGAAACACAGACTAATCCCAAACAAATTGCCGAGTGGATTGCTGCCGCAGGTTTTCAGGCAGCCTTAATTGAAAACAATATGCTGCCTGAAAATCGCACGGCAACGCCTTTTCCTTATTTATCGGCACTCTCTTGGCTTATTCTTATTCCCTTTTTGGTAGGTATGGCAGGTATGGCAGTTGGCAAGCATTTTTTGATGATGTCTGCCCCCATTCAATTTGCTCTGGCAACCATTGTGCAGTTTGGTGCGGGTGCGGTGTTTTATCGTGGGGCGTTTGTGGCACTCAAAAACAAAGCCCCCAATATGGATGTGTTGGTGGCGTTAGGCACAACGGCGGTTTGGGCGTATTCTGTGTTGATGATGGTCAAAGGCGATTGGCGTAATGTGTATTTTGAAGCGTCCGTTATGGTGATTGCTTTGGTTTCTTTGGGCAAATATTTGGAATTGCGTGTCAAACGCAATAGTTTGAACAGCATTGCTCTTTTAACGCAATTAGTGCCCAAAGAAGTGGAAGTTTTTCGTCATAACGAATGGCGAATTATGCCGCTTACTGATGTGCGTATTAACGATATTGTGCGTGCCAAACAGGGCGAAAAAATCGCCGCAGACGGCGTAGTGGTGGAAGGTGAAGCCTATTGCGATGAAAGCCATTTAACGGGTGAGCCACAAGCGGTTCATAAAAAAAATCAGGCGAAAGTGTTTGCAGGGGCGTTAGTGGATAACGGCAGTGTTTCTTATCGTGTTGAAGCGTTAGGCAATGCCACGCTTTTGGGCGATATGATAAAAGCATTAGATGACGCACAAAACAGCAAAGCCCCTGTGGCTCGCTTGGCAGATATTGTTGCCGCATGGTTTGTGCCGATTGTGATTGCAGTTGCGACTCTGACATTTTTTATCAATTACAGTGTTTCAGGCAGTCTGAATATGGCGTTAATGCGTGCGGCGGCGGTTTTGGTGATTGCCTGCCCTTGTGCATTAGGTTTAGCCACGCCTGCGGCAATTATGGCAGGAATGGGCGTTGCCGCCAAATATGGCATATTATTCAAAGACGCGGCGGCTTTGGAAACTGCGGGCAAAATCGACACGGTTGTGTTTGATAAAACAGGTACGCTCACTGTTGGTAAGCCACAGGTTGTGGCATTCAGGCAGCCTGAACAAGGTTTTATTTATAGCGAAAACGATTTTATTCAAGTGGCAGCAAGCATTGAAGCACGCGTGTCGCACCCATTAGCCACAGCGATTGTTCAATACGCCAAAAGCAAAAATCTGCCCTTTTTAACCGTTAATAATGTGGAAGTGGTATCGGGTTTGGGGGTGAAAGCAAGCGTGGTGAATTTTGGTGAAGTGAAAATTGGCACACCTGAATTTTGTGGTTTCAGGCTGCCTGAAAGCACTGAACCGATATGGCAAGCGTCTTCGATTGTCGGCATTGCTATGAACAACGAAACCGCCATTTTTGCGATTGCAGACGCATTGCGAGAAGACAGCAAGCAAGCCATTTCCCGTTTGCACGACAAAAACATACACACTGCCCTTTTTAGTGGCGACAAAGAAAGCAGTGTTACCGCCGTAGCAAATGCTTTAAATATCCAGAAAAAACAAGGCGGTATGTTGCCACGCAACAAAGCGGACGCTATTATTCAACTGAAAAAACAAGGACATACAGTTGCTATGGTTGGCGACGGCATTAACGATGCAGCGGCACTCACCGCCGCCGACACAGGTTTTGCCTTAAAAAGCGGCACCGACATAGCACAACACACCGCCAACGCCACACTGATGAACGGTTCCGCCAATCAAGTGGCAGACGCAGTGATGATTGCCCGCCGCACATTAAATACCATTCGCCAAAACTTATTTTTTGCCTTTATTTACAATATCATCGGCATACCACTTGCCGCAGTCGGCATATTAAGCCCAGCGATTGCAGGAGCCGCTATGGCAGCCAGTTCGATTTCCGTTTTGGGCAACGCCGTGCGATTAAAACATTTTCGAGTGAAATAGGTGGGTTTCCAAGCCAACAACAACGCCAATAGGCGTTGTTTTTTGTTTTTCAGGCTGCCTGAAACTCTTGCAAAACCTATTTTGACATGTAACAAATGCAAATGTTATAGGGTGGGCATTCCTGCCCACCAACAACGCCGACAGGCGTTGCTTTTTGTGTTTCAGGCTGCCTGAAAAACAGCCTGCGTAGGGTGGGCAATTTATTGCCCACGCGTTTTGATAATTTTTGCAGTTTAATACCAATTTTCAGGCAGCATATCCACATAACAATGAAATATAACTCTGTGTTCTCCGTGAGAGACTAAATAATTTCATCTCACCAAGAAATAAAGTTTTAATCTCTCACCAAGATGCGGAGAACACGGCGTTTTTGATTGAGTTTCAGGCGGCCTGAAAACATTTTTACATTTCATTTATTCCTTATCAATCAATCTCTTCTGCAAAAGATTGACGGCGAGTGCGTTCTAAATGCCGACAGATTAAATAATGAATACGCACCGCAATGGCGTTGATTGTGGTGATAATGCCTAATGGAAGAAAAGAGACAAGTGCAAAAAAAGATAAAAAAATCCCTAAACCATCAGAACCCACACAAGAAATAATTAAAAGAACCAACCAAAACAATGACAGTGAAAAGCCTATAAATAGATTGATACCAATCATCACCCAAGTATCTTGCTTTTGCAATGCTTCCGCAAAAAACATAAAAAAGAACAACAATACCGAATTCACAGTAATAAATCTGCTATTAACAGACACCATTCCCCAAAGTTCTCCCCCATTTTCTTGGGCAAGTAGATAAAAAACAGTCAATGAAATAAAAGAAATCACTATCCAAATAACAAACCTTATCCACGGTTCGCTTGGTGAATAAGATATTTCATTTTCTTCCATATTATTCCTTTTTCAGGCTGCCTGAAATCGTTATTTTTCCTGCGGTTTTTGTGCCTGCAAAGTAATGCGGTTAATTCCTGCTTGATTGGCAATTTCCATAGTATTCATCACTTTGGCGTAATCCACCTGACCGTCTGCGGCGATGATTACCCAGTTGTTTTCATTCATATTTTGGGCTTTTTCTGCCAAGCGTTGTTTTAATTCGTCTGCGGACACTTCTTCGCCATTCATCAGCCAGTTGCTGTCTTTAACGGCAATCAATATATCGTCTGTGGCAACACTATTCACAGGTGCATTAGCTTCGGGTAAGGCAACCTGAAAACCGTTTAACTTATTATAAGTTGTTGTTATCATTAAAAATATTAAGATAACCAGCAGCAAATCAATCAGCGGAATAAAATTGATTTCGGGTTCTTCCATTGGGCGGCGGTTGCGGAAATTCATCTTAAACGCTCCGCCGAATCATCATATGCCACAAGCGATTGGCAGCGGTTTCTGCGTCTGCCAGAGCCCGATTGACTTTATAACGAAAATGACGATAGAAAATCATCGCAGGAATGGCAACAATCAGCCCGAAAGCGGTGTTGTATAAGGCAACGGAAATGCCGTGTGCCAACTGGGCAGGGTCAGAATTGGTGGGCGATTGCGATGCGAAAATTTCAATCATACCGACAACCGTGCCTAATAAACCCATTAAGGGTGCCATTGCCGCAATCGTGCCCAGCGTGTTCAAAAAGCGTTCCAAACGCACGGTTTCAATGCGTGCTTGATTGGTCATCGCGTCTTGTATGGCTTCTTTTTGGCGGTCAGAACAAGTAACGCCCGCGTGAATAATGCGGTCTAACACGGTTTTTTGCGGATTTTCAGGCAGCACAAACGGCTTGTTTTGCAAGGCGGTTGCCCACACGGTAAAACGCGAAGACGGCACACATGCGGTGTAACGCAACACCCACAGCCGCTCAAACACAATCGCCAACGCCACAATGGACGCTACAATATTCAACCAAATCGGCCAACCTGCTTCTTCAATAATTTGCCACATAGTTTCTGTTGCGTTGATTTCAAAGGGTTTAAATATACCATTTTTTCAGGCTGCCTGAATTTGTTTATAATGTTTGTTTTATTTCACATTAAATTGAATACCCATGAACAGCGAATTTACTGCCGATACGCGTGGCTTAAAATGCCCCCTACCCGTTTTGCGAACCAAAAAGGCTTTGGCTGCCTTGCCCAATGGGGCAAAATTGACTATTTTAAGCACCGATAAAAACGCCCCTGATGATTTTCAGTCTTTTTGCAAACAAACAGGACACCATTTTGTTTCGTCTTGTCCATTAGATGAATTATTTGAAAATCAAGTGGTTACGCAGACGATTATTCGTAAAAAATCGGCATAAAATTGTTTTTCAGGCAGCCTGAAAGTTAATTTTATAAGGAATTTAAACCATGCAAACCTTAACCATTCTTCGCCCCGATGATATGCACCTGCATGTACGCAGCGGTGCGGCGTTACGCTCGGTTGTGCCGTTTTCTGCACGACAAATGAAGAGAGCCGTGATTATGCCCAATCTCAAACCGCCTGTGGCGACCGTGGCACAGGCTTTGGCTTATAAAGAAGAGATTATCAACGCCCTGCCCCCAAACACCCTTTTCACGCCCTTGATGACGCTGTATCTCACCGACAAAACCATGCCTGATATGGTTTTTGACGCGGCAAAAAACGGCATTGTGGCGTTTAAGTTATATCCTGCGGGGGCAACCACGAACTCCGATGACGGCGTTACCGATTTATTTCGCTTGCACGACACGCTACAAGCCATGTCCGACGCAGGTTTGCCACTACTTATGCATGGCGAAGTGGTTGATAATCTTGTCGATATTTTCGACCGTGAAGCGGTGTTTATCGAAAAAATTGCCAAACCTTTGTGCGAAAAATACCCCGATTTACGCATGGTTTTTGAGCATATTACCACGCAGCAAGCGGCGGAATTTGTGTGTCAGGCAGATGATAACATTGCCGCAAGCGTTACACCGCAACATTTGCTGATGAACCGCAATCATTTATTAGTGGGCGGCGTGCGTCCGCACCATTATTGCCTGCCGATTTTAAAACGCGAAACACACCGACAAGCCTTATTGCAAGCCGTTTCAGGCAGCCTATCGCATAAATTTTTTCTTGGCACAGACTCCGCACCGCACGCTCAAAATCGCAAAGAATGTGCGTGCGGCTGTGCAGGCGTATTCTCCGCCCACGCCGCGATTGAACTTTATGCCGAAGCCTTTGAAGAAGCCAACGCCTTGCCTAAATTACAAGCATTTGCGTCTCAAAACGGAGCGAAATTTTATCGGCTACCTGAAAACACCGACACCATTACACTCATCAAACAAACACAACAAGTGCCTGATTTTTACGCCTTTGGCGAAGAAAAACTCGTCCCCTTGCGAGCAGGCGAAACGATTGCGTGGCGTGTGGTTGATGAATAATGATAAGTTATCATTTCAGGCAGCCTGAAAACCTATCCCTATCCGTCATTGCGAGCCGTGATGAAATCACGGCGTGGCAATCTCCGAATTTATTGCCTGAGCAATAAATTCGGGTAGCCCATACTAAAAAACGGCAATACACAAAATCATTTCAGGCAGCCTGAAAACCATGAAAACAGGATAAACAAATGAATAATGATGAATATAATCAAAGACTTATCGCATTAGAAGAACGGCTGGCGTGGCAAGACGAAACCATTGACAGTTTAGACAAAACCGTAAGCAAACTGAATGAAATGGTGCATTCGCAACAAGAACAGTTGCGTTGGCTATACACACATTTGTCCACCCCACAAGCAAGCGGCGATATGCCTGCTAATGAAAAACCGCCGCATTATTAACATGATAGGGTGGCTCTTCGACTCACCGCAAAACCGCAAGGTTTTGTTGTAGGATTTGCTTCCCAGCCCACCGCAACGCCGATAGGCGTTGGTACAAAAACATTTTCAGGTTGCCTAAACAATTTTTATTCGATTTTGTAAAAATGGTATGTCTCAACTAAATGATTGAGTAAAAAATTGATAATCTGTTTCTCTGCTTCCGTTGGTTCTGCCATCACTTCATTAGATAAAGTCGAATGACTTGTAAAATTGATAATTCTTGCGTAATACAAATTCTTGTCATCAGGCAATAAATCCCCCCATTTGGTATAACCTAAAAAACTGGCTGTTTTTTCGTATAAATTTCGTAGTAATGTAAAGTGATATTTTTGTATAGATTGAGTTTTTATAGCATTTTCAAGTATCCATTTTAAATGAAGATGATACGAAAAACTTGGATTTGAGTCGCCACTTTTTTCAATAAGTTCTAATATATTATTTTTATCTCTTGTTAATATTTTCCCTTTTTTCATACCTAATTCATTATAAATAACATTATAAAATAATGGATTATGTGTGGTAATAACAAATTTTATATCTGATTGACTTCCTTTAATTAAATTTGCCAAATCAACAGCCAATTCAATTAAATGATTTTCATCAAGCGAACTGACAGGGTCATCAATAAAAATATATTCTAATATGTTAAATTGTTGAGTTGAACGATTATCTTCTTCTAATATATTTCTTTCTTGAATAATTTGTTCTAATAGAGCATAAAACACACTCCATATAAAATTACTTTCTTCACCTTTGGAAATTTTAATATTATCAGTTTTTTCATTATTCTCATCACGAATTTGAAAACTAATTTCTGAAAAATCTTCATTAAATCTCGGTAATATCCTATTGTTTGTATATCTTTGAAAATTATCAACAACTCTGTTATTCAAACCCTGTTCTTGCAATATCCATTGTGTAAATTGATTATTTTTAATTTGAAATACCATTCTGTCATTATCCCAAGAAAACAAATCTTCGGTAAATGCATTATAGTAAATAACTTTCTCTCTTGTTTCATGGGTATTTTTATCAATATCAAATAATTCTTTAAATACGGTAGAAAGGCGAGTTTTTCCTACACCGTTAAATGCATAGATTAACTGTTTTTTTGGATTATCTGACTTAATTTGTGTTGCAATTTCTTCTAATGTCATCATAATTTTCCTTATTCAGGCAGCCTGAAACATCGTTCAACGAACGAAGTGAAGTTAAAACTTTAACTATCCAATCTCTCCGCCAATTCCTTTAAACTTCTCCACAAAAGCCGCAATTTTTTGGAACACGCTGTCTTTTTTGGTTTTATATTGCGGATTAAGTGGGCTCATTTTGGGTAAAATTTCGTGCAAGCCTGTGCCAAATTCGCTGGCATAACCTTTCTGCACAGAAATCTGTATATAGCGTTTTGCGGCTTCAATTTCCAAATTTTCGGCAGCAATCAATTCTTCTGCATCGCGTTGTTGTTCTTCTCGTGCATATTGGAAAAATGCTTCAATAACATCGGCTTTTTCAGGCAGCCTATCCAAATCGGTTTGATTGATAAAACCCACAATCAGGCTTTCTTTGGCACGATGTCCCAGACTTGCCCGAATGGTGCGGCGAATTTCTTCAATCAATTTCTCTTTATCATTAACTTCTTTATTATGCTTGAAGATAAGTTCCAAAATGTAATCTAAATTGATTTCTTGGGTTTTGAGTAATTCCACTTCAAAAACCACATCGCTCCAATCAATTTGCGTTTGTTCTTCTTTTTCTGCCCGTTTGCGTTCGCGAATTTCATCGCGAATATCGTTATAAATGGAGCAATAATCTTGAATTTGTCGCCTATCTAATACAGGAATTTCTTGCATTTGGGCAATATTTTCATCGGATAAGGCATATTTATTTTTAAATTGCATTAAAGCATTTTCATCTTGAATATCAACTTGTTGAAATTCAATCAATGCAGTAAATTCATCATAATTTTGCAAAATGTTTTCAATTTTCAGATATTCACCAAAAACTTTAACAAATTCTTTTTTATCTTTATCGGTTTCAATTTGGTTAATATCCGCAAATTGATTTTGCAAATTTTCAACAATATCCCGATAACCTAATTGTGCTTTACCAGTGATTGTGTCCGTATAACCATTGATATAATCTTGATAAGGTTTTTCCCTAATCACCGCAGGCGTATTTTTATTGCCAAATAAAGTTAAAGCGTCAATCGTGGCTTGTTCTAAATTGCGAAATGCCACAATATTGCCGAATGATTTGTTTGCATTATGAATGCGGTTGGTGCGTGAAAAGGCTTGTAATAAACCATGATAACGCAGGTTTTTATCCACAAATAAAGTATTTAATGTGGGTGCGTCAAAACCTGTTAAAAACATTCCGACCACAATCAGCAAATCAATTTCTTGATTTTTCACCTTATTAGACAAATCACGGTAATATTCTTGAAACCGCTCCAAATTGTAATTAGAACGAAACATTTTATTGTAATCATCAACTGCTTTTGCCAAAAACTCTTTGGCAGAACTATTCATTGCGGTTGGTTCAAAATTTTCTTCTTCTATTTCGCCAATAGCGGATTGTTCTTCATTAGACGCAAAAGAAAAAATAGTGGCAATTTTTAATGGCTGTTTGGGACTGTTTGCCTGCAATTTTTGCAAGGTTTCGTAATACAATTTTGCCGCTTCCACACTGCTTACCGCAAACATGGCATTAAAACCCTTGCCAGAATAATTATTGCGGTGGGTTTTAATATTAAAATTATCCAAAATATATTGGCTAATTTCACGAATGCGTTCA
>JAFWTP010000109.1 GCA_017518845.1 Neisseriaceae bacterium | reverse complement strand
TGTGGTAAAAACCATGTACTTTGACGAACTGCCAGAGGAGGGCGGAGCAAACGAAAACTTGGGCTTCGCCGCCTACGCACTGTTATCCATCAACGCCTTAATCCTACTCGCATTAGGCATCGCCCCCGCATTTGTTATGGAGTTATGCAATACCATACTGCGATAATTGAGTAAAATAAAAACAGGGCTTAACAATAAGTCCTGTTTTTTATGGGCTTTCAGGTTGCCTGAAATTATTCTTCAATAGATTTCATCAATTCATCTCGCCATTTTGATAAATCAGCCAAAATGCGTTGTTGATGATCGTTTAAATCGTTGCGTTGCAGGACTTCTTGCCAATCTTTTTGAAACAAAACATCTTGTCGCTCAAACATGCGTTTGCGATAGGCTTGGTATTCATCTTGTTCGCGTTCGCTTGCAGTTTGCGGAAAATAACGACATTTGTAATGAGCAAATAAATCAGGCAAACGATTGTCATTAAATTCTTCTGTTTTAATAGCTTTTAAATCTTCTGGATTTTGCCAAGACAAATCCCGAATTTGCTGGCACATCGCAACATCGCCGCCTTGAATAAAACCACTATACAGTTGTTCTTCTACTTCCAATTCATGGTCTGCTTGCCATTCTTGATTGAGGCATTGAACCATATTTTGAATAAAAGTGGGATTTTGTTGAATTTTTTGTTGATGCTGTTTCACTGTTTGGGGGTCAAGTCCAATCAAATTTCAGCCATCGCCTTTATCCAAAACACGAATAGTCGATACGGCTGGTGTTCTGTTTAATTTGATGATTTTCAGAGGAACTTCTTCTTTGGCTTCTTTTTTGGCGTTAATGATTTCTTCCATTTCTGATGGTGAAATATTTTGCCAAAATTCAGGGTCGTGTCGTAGGTTATACACCCATATTTCATTAGGATTGGCACCCTGAAAAACAGGATACGCCACAGTGGTTTTGGTAAAGCGTTTATCGTAGCGTCCGCTGCTGTACACAAACGGTTGTGGATTGCGAAGATGGATGATTTTTTGTAATTCTCCTTTATCCCTATTTTTAAACATATAACGAAGATATTTAGGGTGCTTTTGCAAAACCAATTTTGCCAAATCAATAGTGGCGAATACATCGCTTAATGCATCATGTGCGTGTTCATGCTTGATGTGATTGGCTTGTGCCAATAATTCTAATCTATGAATTTTGCAGCCGTCTTCATCATATACCCAATTCAAACCATCAGGACGCAGGGCGGATAACATTCGCATCACATCTAATAAATCCCAGCGAGAACGATTGTTTTGCCAATGCCATTGATAAGGGTCGTAAAAATTCCGCCATAATGTGTATCGCATGATTTCATCATCATAACGAATATTGTTATAGCCCACAAAAATCGTATCAGACAAAGCAATTTCATTGATGAAAAAACGACAAAATTCCCATTCACTCATGCCGTTTTGTTGTGCGTCATAAGGAGAAATGCCCGTAACCACCAAAGCATTCGGCGATGGCAGACAATCATCTGATAATTGAATAAGGATATTCACAGCATCACCAATCGGATTGAAATTTTCGTCAGTGCGTTGTCCTGCAAACTGCATAATGTGTGCATTGGCTTTGTCCAAGCCAGAAGTTTCTAAATCATAAAAAAAGAAATTCATGCGTTTCTCCCAAATGAAAGCAAAACAGAATTATAAAAAAATAACATTCAGTCTGCCTGAAAGCATTTCC
>JAFWTP010000006.1 GCA_017518845.1 Neisseriaceae bacterium | reverse complement strand
TTCGGTGTCTTTCAGTTGTGCCAGAAGTAAATCTCGTGAAACAAAATCCAAGTTTTTTTCACACAACACAATGCCTTGTTTGAGTGCCTCTCGCACCGACAATTCCACCGCCAAATCTGCTTGCAACATACTTTTTACATCTTTGCCAACATTGAGTTTTTCAGGCTGCATTGTAGGCGTGCCACCCAACATTAAAATGCGTGTAATCAAAGCGTCTGCGTGCTGGGTTTCTTCTTCCATTTCGTGATTGAAATGTTCAAACAGTTTGTTGTATCCTAATTCACGATACATTCTGGAATGAATAAAATACTGGTCGCGAGCCATTAACTCGCCTGCCAAAAGTTGATTCAAATAATCAATAACTGGTTTTTCACCGTTCATGGTTTTGGTTCCTTTATAAAAGTGTTACGCCACTTTGGGTAACGGGTTGGTACATATATTATTTTTTGCGTGGCAATGGATTTTTTTGACTTCGTCCATACAGCAACCACAGCATTTTCCTGCTTTAAATTTGTCCTGAATATCTTCTACACTCGCACCGTTTAAGGCACTTTGACGAATATCGTCATGAGTTACGCCATAACATAAACAAATATACATAGCAGTTTTCTTTCATTGTTGTTTTCAGGCTGCCTGAAAAAAATCCTGTCATTGCGAGCCGTAATGAAATCACGGCGTGGCAATCTTATTGTCAGTTAAGTTAATGAAAACTTTTCAGGCTGCCTGAAAGCGTTTTGTCTGCGTGGGCAACAAGTTGCCCACCCCACAACTACAACGGCGTTGATTAAATCCATATTGTTAATGCAAACCTATCGGTTTGCTGGTGGGCTGGGAAGCCCACCCTACAACATTTCATTTCTTGCGGTGGGTCGAAGACCCACCCTACAAACAAACGCCTTAATTCAACCCCAAAGTACCCCTAAACTTCGCCAACTCTTCTGCCAGCGTGTTAATTGGTGCAGCAAGGTTTTTGCGGTCTTCTTCGCTTAATTTGTCATAAGTTTGGAAACCGTCAGCGGTTTTGTATTTCGCCAAAATGTCATTGACGGTTTTCAGGTTGCCATCAACCGTTTGCAACAAGGCTGGATCTTTTTCGTTAATCACAGCACGGAAAAGTTCCACAATTTTTTCAGCCCCTTCCACATTTGCTTTGAAGTCGGACAAGTCGGTTTTACTGTAACGGTCTTCTTCGCCTGAAATCTTCGAGCCTGCCACTTCTTCAATCAGCACAGCTGCACCGCCAACCACTTTATGTGGTGGGAAGTTCAATGCGTCAATTTCAGCGGCTAACGCTTTCACATCGGCGGCTAATTTGTCTGCGGTTTCTTTCACATCATCAACCGAATTTTTCTCCCACAAAGCATATTCAATGCGGTGGAAACCTGTAAATTCAGGATCGGTAACGGTTTTGAAATCGTCTTCGCGTGCGTCAATCGCAGGGTCAAGTTCGCCAAACAATTCCGCAATCGGCTCAATGCGTTCATAATGCACACGCGTATCGGCAAACATCGCTTTGGCTTTATCAATTTCGCCAGCTTTGACTGCCGCTACAAAAGCGTCTGTTTTTTCTACCA
>JAFWTP010000108.1 GCA_017518845.1 Neisseriaceae bacterium | reverse complement strand
CGCGGCATGGGCTTGTTATTAGGCTGCGTATTAAAATAACAATATCAAGGCAAAGCAGGCGAATTTGTGAAATTTTCTTTTCAAAAAAAAATGATGATTTTACAAGCAGGAACCAAATTCGTGCCGCATGAACCGTCTTTATTATTAAATGATGAAGATAGAGTTGAAGGTGTAAAACGCTTCAAACAAACCGCAGCAAAATTTCAGGCTGCCTGAAAAATATTGCCACACGGATTGGAAACGGCTAACGCCGTTTCTTTCTTTTTTATTTGAAAGAAAAATCGTCATTGCGAGCCTGACCAAAGTCAGGCTCGCAATGACGGTAAGGGTTTCAGGCAACCTAAAAAAAACATTCAACAAAAAGCGCCACAACACTGTGGCGTTTGTTTTGGCATACAAAACCCTTATTTAGCGGAGGCATCTACGCGGTCGCGTAATTCTTTACCTGCTTTGAAGTGGGGTACATATTTGGCAGGCACTTTCACGCTTTCACCTGTTTTGGGATTGCGGCCTACTCGTGCATCGCGTTTTTTCAAATCAAAACTACCAAAGCCGCGAATTTCAATGCGGTCGCCTTTGGATAAAGCACGAACCATGCTGTCAGAAATGATTTTGACGCTTTTGTTAATGTCTTTGGCAGAAATGGTTCTGCCGCCCAATTCAGTGTAGCGTTCAACTAAACGCACCATTAACTCGGATTTTGTCATAAGAGATCCCCTATTTTGGATTATGCTTCTTCGTCTTGAACGCCGCTTAACTTGGCTTTCAAGAGATCGCCTAAACTGGTTGTTCCTGCATTCACATTGCTGTTAGCAGAAACCGCTTTCAACGCTTCGCTTTGTTCTTTCGCGTCTTTGGCTTTAATCGACAGGCTAATACCACGATTTTTGCGATCTACCGCAATAATCACGGCTTCCACTTCATCACCTTCTTTTAAGTGATTACGCACATCTTCCACGCGGTCGCGGGAAATTTCAGACGCACGCAAATAGCCTTCCACATCTTCTGCCAATTCAATCGTTGCTCCTTTGGCATCGACTGCTTTAACCACGCCTTTAACAATCGCACCTTTGTCGTTGGTGCTGATGAAGTTACCGAATGGGTCGCCTTCTAATTGTTTAATGCCCAAAGAAATGCGTTCTTTTTCAATGTCGATAGCAATGATAACCGCTTCAACTTCATCGCCTTTTTTGTATTTACGAACGGCTTCTTCGCCATTTTCCGTCCAAGACAAATCAGACAAATGAACCAAACCGTCAATGCCGCCGTCCAAGCCGATGAAAATGCCAAAGTCGGTAATCGATTTGATTGCCCCTTTGATTTTCTCACCTTTGCTGTGCGAGTTAGCAAATTCTTCCCAAGGATTAGGCTGACATTGTTTCATGCCTAACGAAATGCGGCGGCGGTCTTCGTCAATTTCCAAAATCATCACTTCGACTTCATCACCTAATTGTACCACTTTACTGGGGTGAACATTTTTATTTGTCCAGTCCATTTCAGAAACATGCACCAAACCCTCAATGCCCTGTTCGATTTCCACAAATGCACCGTAGTCGGTTAAATTAGACACTTTACCGAACAAGCGGGTTTGCACAGGATAACGGCGGGCTAAATCCACCCACGGGTCATCGCCTAATTGTTTCAAGCCCAAAGACACACGCGATTTTTCTTGGTCGAATTTCAACACTTTGGCTTCCACTTCTTGACCCACTTCCAACACTTCGGACGGGTGTTTTACGCGTCTCCAAGCCAAATCGGTGATGTGCAACAAGCCGTCAATGCCGCCCAAATCAACGAATGCACCGTAATCGGTGATATTTTTGATTAAGCCTTTAACGATTGAACCTTCTTGCAAGCGTTCCATTAACGCTTCGCGTTCTTCGCCTAATGTTTCTTCCAAAACAGCACGGCGAGAAACCACCACATTGTTGCGTTTTTTGTCTAATTTAATGACTTTAAATTCAATTTCCTTGCCCTCATACGCCGAAGTATCTTTAATCGGACGCACATCAATCAGAGAGCCTGGCAAGAAAGCACGAATGCTGTTAATTAACACAGTCAAGCCACCTTTAACGCGGCCGCTGATTAAGCCAGATAAGATTTCACCACTTTCCATGGCTTCTTCCAAAGCCACCCAGTCCTGGGCGCGTTTGGCTTTTTCGCGAGAAAGTTTGGTTTCGCCGAAACCATTTTCAATCGATTCAATGGTTACGGTAACAAAATCGCCGACTTTAACTTCTAATTCGCCGTTGTTGTTTTTGAACTCATTCACATCAATCAAGGCTTCGGATTTCAAGCCTGCATTCACGGTAACGAAGTTGTTGTCGATATTCAAAACTTCGGCGGTAATCACTTCGCCGACAGTCATTTCTTGGGTTGCGGAATATTCTTCCAAAAGTTGTGCAAAATTTTCCATAAAAAACAAAAGTTCTATTGCGTACAACAGGTTACGCTTGGGGTTAAGGTTATCGAAAAAATTCGTCTGCCTGTTCAAACGAATTGAAATATTTCAGGCTGCCTGAAAAAGGCAGCAACTGGCAATTATATACTATTTTTCAATTTGTCGATATAAAAGAATAACTTTTTCAACCACTTCATCAATCGATAAGTGAGAAGAATCAATCAAAATTGCGTCTGCCGCTTGTTTGAGTGGGGCAATGGGGCGTTTTCTATCCGCTTCATCGCGTTTTTCAATATCAGACAAAATTTGACGAAATTCAGGCGTATCCAAAGCAATGCCTAATTGTTTGGCACGCCGTTCGGCGCGAATTTGGGCGGTTGCGGTTAAAAAGATTTTTAACACCGCGTCAGGAAACACCACTGTTGCCATATCGCGTCCGTCAGCCACCAAACCTTGTGATTTGGCAAAATCGCGTTGGCGTTGCAATAAGGCTTGTCGCACTTTGGGCAGAGCCGCAATTTGACTGGCTAATAGGCTGATTTCTTCGCTGCGAATTTTGCCTGCCACATTGCTGCCATTTAGGAAAATATCGCCGTGGTGAAACATCACGGGCAAATGAACTGCCAAATCTGCCACTGCGTCTTCATTCGCAGGATTCACGCCGCATTGCTGCGTATATAAAGCGGTTAAGCGATACAACGCCCCCGAATCCAAATAAGCCCACTGCAAAATTTCTGCCACTTTCGCCGCAACCGTGCCTTTGCCAGATGCGGACGGCCCATCAATCGCAATTACTGGATATGTCATCATGTGTTTCCTATTTGATATTTCAGGCTGCCTGAAAATGTTTATTTTACAGACTTTTCAGGCTGCCTGAAAAGAGTTTTTGCATTGTCGTTATCATAGATAGATTTAATTTTCAGGCTGCCTGAAAAATTATTTATCTTCATTTTTTCGCCACAAAATAATCAACTTGCCCGAATGTGCCACAAGGTGTGCGTTCAATCGCTCGCAGAATGTTTCTGCAAACAAGGCTCGTTCATCTCTATCGTCATTGCGAACACGAATTTTAATTAACTCGTGGGCTTTTAAGGCAGTATCCGCTTCGCGTACCACTGCGTCTGTTAAACCATTCTGACCGACAATCACCACAGGTTTTAAGGCGTGGGCTTGGGCTTTTAAGGCTTGGCGTTGTTTGGGGCTTAAAGTTTGTTTGTCCATGTGCAATATGAAATTAAATTAAAACACGCTATTTTACTCGCAGTTCATTTACAATATGCGGTTTATTTTATCTTTCAGGCAGCCTGAAAATTATATTCAAATGAGTAATCCGCCCAAAAAAAACCGCTCCAAAACTTCGCAAGCGTGGCTCAATGAACATGTCAATGACCCTTTTGTGCATTTGGCACAAAAAGAAGGTTACCGTGCAAGAGCCGCTTATAAGTTATTAGAAATAAACGAAAAATACAATTTATTGCGTCCGAATATGACGATTGTCGATTTAGGTTCGGCACCAGGTTCTTGGTCGCAAGTAGTCGCTCGAAAATTAGGAAAATCAGCCACTGTTTTCGCTT
>JAFWTP010000107.1 GCA_017518845.1 Neisseriaceae bacterium | reverse complement strand
CGCACCGTGCCATTTGTCTCCAAAGCCACAGGCGTGCCGTTGGCAAAAATCGCCGCACGAGTGATGGCAGGCGAAAATCTCAAATCGCAAGCCTTTGAAAATGAAGTTATTCCTGAATACTTCGCCGTTAAAGAAGCCGTGTTCCCATTCATTAAATTCCCTGGTGTGGATACCATTTTAGGACCTGAAATGCGTTCCACAGGCGAAGTGATGGGCGTGGGCAAAACCTTCTCCGAAGCATATCTCAAAGCACAATTAGGTGCAGGCGAGAAAATTCCGCACACAGGCAAAATCTTCTTATCCGTGCGAAACGAAGACAAAGGCAGCCTGAAAGCGATTGCCAAAAAATTCATCGCCGCAGGTTATTCGCTATCAGGCACAGAAGGCACAGCGGCCTATTTACAAGCCGCAGGCATTGAGTGCGAAAAAATCAACAAAGTGCGAGAAGGTCGCCCGCACATTGTCGATGCCCTAAAAAACGGCGAAATTGCCATGGCAGTCAATACCGTGAATAATGACGCAAAATCCATCAAAGACAGCCACGCCATACGCCGCAACGCTTTGAACGGCAGAATTCCACTCTACACCACAACCGCAGGCGGTGCAGCCGTCGCCGAAGCGGTGCAAAGTTTGGACAAAACAAATGTATATAGCGTGCAAGAATTGCATGGCTTGAAGTAGATTGTTGATTTTGTTTAGAAAGACACGCTGCCTGAAATACTTTCAGGGAGCGTGTTTTTTTGTGGGCGAAAAGGTTTTAGGCTACCTGAAAATATATATTAACGCCTTATCGCTGTTATGGTGGGCATTCTTGTCAAGAGCAACATAGGTAACACTTGTTGCCGCGACATGGGTAACACTTAAAGTCTCCTAATTTTACGGTTAATGAGTTTTCCATTTTCAGTGGAAAACTCGCCTATTTTAAAGTTGCGATAGCACGCCCAAAACGCTGTGTCATCTTTGTTTGGGCGAAATTCAATGTATTCCTCTGCCATTGTTTCACTCAAATACACCTGATGATGTGCAAAACGAGCATAGCCCCAACTATTCACCTTAATCACATGAGTGCCCGCCATATTCAAATTTTTCAATAACTTGCGGCATTTGTCGTTTGCTGGGCGTATAAACTTCCGCTGGCGTTCGCATATTCAATGCTGCATGCGGGCGTTCTGTGTTGTAAATATGTCGCCAAACTTGTAACGCCGCATTTGCTTGTGCTGCATTGCTAAATTGTTGATATTTCAACAATTCATTCTTCATTGTTCTATGAAACCTTTCAATCTTACCTTGCGTTTGCGGGTGATAAACTCTGCTATGAATGGGCAGAATATCCAAGTTCATTAGCCACTTCTCAAATTGAGTAAAACCGCCGCGAAAGCCTGCAAACTGGGCTCCATTGTCCGACAATATCGCATCAGGTAAGCCATATTCATCAAACGCTGCCTGAAACACAGGTTTCACCATTTGAGCGGTGCTATCGTTTGCCTGAATGCGAATGCAAAAGCGACTGCAATCATCAACAATGTCTAATAGATAGCAATATTTGCCGTCCGTTGTTTTAAATTCGCCCTTAAAATCGGTTTGCCACAATTCATTACATGTTTCTCGCTCAAAGCGTTGAAACGCTTGCCGTTTGGCGGATTCTTCGGGGTCAATAAATCCGTTGCGGTGAAGGATATTGTTAATCGTCCTAATACACGGCAGTCGTTCTTCTTCTGACTTATTTTTTACTAAAATATGCCTAATTTTGCTTGCTCCCCATGCTGGGTGCTGTTGTCGAACGGATAACACTTTATGCTCTATTGCCGCTGGCGTGCGTTGCGGTGAGCGTTTGGGCTTACGGCTTTGGTCATTCATCGTTTCACCATTGTTGGCACGATTAAGCCATTTGTAACCCGTCTTACGACTAATCCCAAATTCTCGACATAAGCGACTGAAATTTGGACAGTCCTTTGCTAATAAAACAAATTCTTCTCGTTGCTGTTCCACAGTTCTTTGCTCCCAAGACATAATTTGCTCCCATTTTGGTCAAAATAAAAGAGAAATTATGCCTAAACTTGTAGCAGGAAAACTGTTACCTATGTCCTTGCACACCTGTTACCTATGTTATTGCACTGTACATTCTAACCCACCAAAAGCACCGCAGGTGCTTAT
>JAFWTP010000106.1 GCA_017518845.1 Neisseriaceae bacterium | reverse complement strand
TTTTTCTTTTTATCTTTTACCTTATCAAAAGATAGAATGCAAACATGGGATTTAATGGTAGAACTTGAACAAGAAAAATTGAAACAAGGGAATTATAAAAATAAAATACAACAATATATGCACGAGCATTCTGTATCGGCTTGTTTAATATCTATTACGATACTTGCCATATTACTTGTAATTGGTTATTTTTCTATTCACACACCTTATGTATTAAGACCTGACAGATTTCATCGTATTACAGTATTTTTATTAGTAATATTTAGTATTGCAGCCATCATTGAACTCATTATTATCAAAAGAAAAGAACGCAAAAAACAAGAGTATTTTCCTATTTTTTTCTTAATAGGATTTATGATAGCAATTTTCTTTGGTATCGTTAAAACAAGTGCTATATTTTTATTAGAATATAGCAATATACCATTTATAACGACTAATGCTTTTGTAACTAAATATGATAAAGCAACAAGAAGTTCATCTGATGAATACACGCTCCGCTTTGCAAGTAATCAAGTGATTAACAGTAAAGAATTTGAAATAGTCGCCGAAACATACGCCCAAGCAGGCGACTGTTTAAGTGTGCAGTACCGAAAAAATGCAGTGGTGATTGAAGTGCGTCCTATTAAAAATTTAGGCAAAATGAGTGAAAAAGAATGTTTGGCTCAATAATGCGTTTCAGGCAGCCTGAAACGCTTGCTATTATTTCGGTGGGCAGGAATGCCCACCCTACAATGCCTTATCAGTGCTACAATCTTGCTTTCAATACAACAAAAAGGACAAAAAAATGAGTGCAGGATTAAAATTTCGTCAAGCGGTTGAGAATAACAATCCTTTGGCGATTGTGGGTTGTGTGAATGCTTATTTTGCACGGCTTGCCGAGCAGTCGGGGCATCAAGCCTTGTATTTATCGGGTGGCGGTGTGGCGGCGTGTTCTTGTGGTTTGCCTGATTTGGGCATTACCACAATGGACGATGTGCTCATTGACGCTCGCCGCATTACCGACATTACCGACACGCCGCTGTTAGTTGATATTGACACAGGTTTTGGCGGTGCGTTTAACATTGCCCGTGCCATTCGTGCGTTTGAAAAAGCAGGCGTTGCGGCGGTGCATATTGAAGACCAAGTGGCTCAAAAGCGTTGCGGTCATCGTCCGAATAAAGAAATTGTCTCGCAGGCGGAAATGGTGGATAGAATTAAAGCGGCGGTTGATGCACGGCATGATGAACATTTTGTGATTATGGCTCGCACAGACGCATTAGCCAAAGAAGGCTTGCAAGCGGCGATTGACCGTGCTTGTGCGTGCGTAGAAGCAGGTGCGGATATGATTTTCCCCGAAGCCATGACGGAATTGTCGATGTACAAAGCCTTTGCAGACGCAGTGGGCGTGCCGATTTTGGCGAACATTACCGAGTTTGGGGCAACGCCTTTATATACGCAAAGCGAATTAGCAAAACAAGGGGTAAAAATGGTGTTGTATCCCCTATCGTCTTTCCGTGCAGCGTCAAAAGCAGCGTTGCAGGTGTATCAAGCAATCGCAAACAATGGCACACAGAAAAGCGTCATCGACATAATGCAAACCCGAGCCGAATTGTATGAACATTTAGGCTATCACGCATACGAACAAAAATTAGACGCTTTGTTTGCGAAATAAAATAATCGTGTTCAGGCTGCCTGAAAACAAGCTTAGTTGATACGAAGTATCAACCTTTAACAAACGCAGTTTGTTAAAGCAGATGACAAAGTCATCAAGCCGAAGTTTAGGTGAAGCCAAAACTAATTTTGAACAAGGAAATATTGATGAAAACAAAAAATGGAGTTGTCCTAAAAGAAATGTAAGTACAAACATTTCTTTTGAAAGGACAAGCGATGAGCAGAAGTTATCGCAAAACGCCCATTATGGGCTTTACAACCGCTGAAAGCGAAAAACAGGATAAACGCAAAGCCAATCGAGCATTTCGCCGCAAAAGCCGTGTAGCGATTGCAAGCGGAAAAGAACCGCCGTTTTCTATTCGTTGCGTAAGCAATATATGGAGTTTTGCCAAAGATGGCAAAGGCTATTGCCACGCCGAAACACTTGCGAAATATCCTGATTTAATGCGTAAATAGCGGTAAAAAAACAGCAGAAGTGTTTGAATTTCTGCTGTTTTTTAATGATGATTATTTTTCAGGCAGCCTGAAAAATCAAGCATAGGCAAGCAAGCCTTTGTTGATAATTTCTTTTCTTTGTTTGATGTCTTTGGGTTTCAATAAAGACGGCTCATCAACGCCCACTTTTTGAGCGAATTGCAACAACGCTTTGGCTTTAACTGCCGTAAGCAAAGCGGTATGCAAAATGCTGTCATCTTGCTCTTCTTCGGCTTGAATTTTAGCCGCTTGCAAAAATGCGTCTATGTCTTCTTCGCTTTGTAAATAATCATATACATTATAAGGTGTTGTTTTTATTGCATTCATTTGATTTGCTCCGCTATTTTGATTGCTTTTTTAATGTCTTCATCTTGCGTTGATTTATCTCCGCCACACAGCAAAAAAATGATTTTTTGCTGTCGTATCGTGTAATATACTCGATAACCTTTGCCTATATCAATTTTCATTTCCGATACACCTTTGCGTAATGGCTTGTGATTACCGAAATTACCTTGCTCGGCTCGCATAATGCGGATTGAAACCATTTGTTTTGCTAAACGGTCTTTGATTGTATTTTGCCAAGCGTTAAATTCATCCGTTTTGTGGGCGGTGTATTGCATTGTTTATGCTGTATTTAATCAGTGAATGGTTATTCTACACTCATTCAGGCTGCCTGAAAAGTTTTCAGTTTTAAAAACAAAAAACGCTTTCAGGCTGCCTGAAAGCGTTTATCACGCAAACATTACACCACAATACTCACCAATTTTTTCGGCACAACGATGATTTTTTTCACCGCTTTGCCGTCTATGTGTTTCTGCACGCTGTCGTTTGCCAGTGCCACTTGTTCAATTTGTGCATTGTCAAACGCCGCTGGCACGGTGATTTCGGCGCGTTTTTTGCCGTTAATTTGCACGACATACAACACTTCATCGGCGATTAGGGCTTGTTCATCAACTTGTGGCATTTGCGTGTCAGCAATTTCGCCTGCAAAACCTAATTCTTGCCACAGAGCGGTTGTGATGTGTGGCACAATCGGATTAAGCAATAATAACAATGCCTGAACGCTTTCGGTTTTCAGTGCAATTTGTCCGTTTTCAATTTCGGAAATAGCATTAAAAATTTTCATCGCCGATGAAACCACAGTATTAAACTGCAAGCGGTCATAGTCGAATTTTGCTGATTTAATCTGCGTGTGAATTTCACGGCGGATTTTTTTGTGTTTATCGTTTAAGGCTGCCTGAAAATCTTGTGGCATTTCACAATTAGGTTGAATTTCGTCTTTATTTTCAACGCAGTATGTCCAAATTCGGCGTAAGAAACGCAAACTGCCTTCCACGCCTGAATCCGACCATTCGAGCGAATTTTCAGGCGGCGAAGTGAAAATCGTATAAAGCCGTGCGGTGTCTGCACCGTAGGTTTGCACCAAGTTTTCAGGATCAACACCGTTGTTTTTGGACTTGGACATTTTTTCCATACCGCCATAAATCACAGGCTTGCCGTCCGTCATTAGGCTGCCTGAAACAATGCGACCTTTGTCGTCTGTGATTGGATTGACATCGGCAGGGTTAGACCATTCTTTTTTGCCGTTTGCGTCTTCACGATACCAAGTGCCAGCCAGCACCATTCCTTGTGTGAGCAAGCGTTGGAACGGTTCATCAACCGCCACAATGCCTTCATCTCGCATCATTTTGGTGAAGAATCGTGCATACAAAAGGTGCAAAATAGCGTGTTCAATACCGCCAATATATTGATCAACATTGCCCCAATAAGTTGCTGCTTTTTGATTAACCATTCCGCCGTCAAAATCAGGCGACATATAACGGAATTGATACCAAGACGAATCGACAAAAGTATCCATTGTATCGGTTTCTCGCCGTGCGTCTTTGCCACATTGGGGACATTGGCATTGATAAAATTCTGGCGTTTTTGCCAAAGGATTGCCCGAACCGTCTGGAATTAAGTTTTCAGGCAGCCTAACAGGTAAATCCGCATCTGGCACAGGCACATCGCCGCAGGTTTCGCAGTGGATAATCGGAATCGGACAACCCCAATAGCGTTGGCGAGAAATGCCCCAATCACGCAGGCGATATTGCGTTTGTTTTTCGCCCACGCCTTTGGCTTGTAACATTTCGCACACCTGATTAAAGGCAGCCTGAAAGTTTAAGCCGTCTAATTCTTGGCTATGGATATTTTCGGTATTTTCCTTATCCGCATACCAATCTTGCCAAGTGTTTGTATCAAAAGGTTTATTTTCAGGCAGCGTGCTTTTAATTACCTGTTTGATTGGCAAATGATATTTCGCAGCAAACTCAAAATCGCGTTCATCATGAGCAGGCACCGCCATCACCGCACCATCGCCATAGCCCCACAGCACATAGTTGGCAACCCACACAGGCAGTTTTTCGCCATTCACAGGATTAATCGCAAAACGCCCAGTCGGCACGCCTTTTTTCTCCATTGTTGCCAAATCCGCTTCGGCAACACTGCCTGATTTACATTCTTCAATAAAATCAGCCACTTCGCTATTATCCAACGCCGCCGCTTTTGCCACAGGGTGTTCAGCGGCAACCGCCATATAACTTGCCCCAAACAGCGTATCAGGACGCGTGGTATAAACTTGAATATAATCAGGATAATTTTCAGGCAGCCCTTTTTTATTGTCCGCGTCTAATGCAAACCGCACCGTTGCCCCATGCGACTTGCCAATCCAATTTTGCTGCATTAACTTCACGCGTTCAGGCCAATCGGGCAGTTTTTCCAAATCTGCCAATAATTCATCAGCATACGCCGTGATTTTGAAGTAATACATCGGAATGTCGCGTTTTTCAACCAAAGCCCCCGAACGCCAGCCACGACCATCAATCACCTGTTCATTTGCCAAAACCGTCTGGTCAATTGGGTCCCAATTTACCGTGCCGTTTTTACGATAAATCAAGCCCTTTTTGAATAATTTTAAAAATAAAGCCTGCTCCCAGCGATAATATTCGGGCTTGCAAGTAGCCACTTCTCTTGACCAATCAATCGCAAAGCCCAAACTTTTCAACTGATTTTTCATATAGTCAATGTTGGCATAAGTCCATTGAGCAGGCGTGTTGCCGCTTTTAATCGCCGCATTTTCCGCAGGCATACCAAACGAATCCCAGCCCATAGGCTGCAACACATTAAAGCCCTGCATACGACGGTAACGCGAAATCACATCACCAATGGTGTAATTGCGTACATGCCCCATATGCAAACGCCCAGACGGATAAGGAAACATCGACAAACAATAAAACTTGGGCTGACTTGGGTTTTCAGTGGTTTTGAAAAGTTGTTGTTGAGACCATTGATTTTGTATTTGTTTTTCAACGGCTTGCGGCTGATATACATTTTGCATTTTGAAAAAATCTCGGCTAATAAAAAAACGGTGAATTATAGCATTTTGAAAAATTTTCAGGCTGCCTGAAAAAATATTATTTTGTCTCTCACCCAAACACGAAAGAACATGGAGAGAGAAGTTAGATACTTGTATTGATTATAAATTTTTACATTCTTCGTGTTCTTCCGTGTCTTGGTGAGCAATTATAGCCTTTCAGGCTGCCTGAAAATATTTTGCGGTGTTAAAATACCGCTTTTATTTTTCATTAGGACAAGCCCAAAATGTCTGCAACCATTTATTATCGCAAAGATTATTCTCAACTTCCCTTATCGGTTGAATATTTGAATTTAACTTTTGATATTCAAAATGATTGTGTCAAAGTATTATCGGAATTTCAAATTGTGCCGAAATCGCCGCTACAAGAGTGTGTTTTAAATGGTTCGGCAAAATTGTTGTCGATTCAATTAGATAATCAAATTTTAGATAAAAATCAATATATTATTAACAAAGAAAACGATACACTCACTTTGTTCAGGCTGCCTGAAATGCCTTTTGTTTTAAAAATCGAAACCGAAATTAAGCCGCAAGACAATAAAAGTTTTTCGGGGCTGTATGCGTCTGGGTCGGGTATTTTTACACAGTGCGAGGCGGAGGGGTTTCGTAAAATTGCGTATTTTTTCGACCGCCCCGATATTTTGACCAAATACACGGTTAAAATTATTGCCGATAAAAATCAATACCCTGTGTTGTTGTCAAACGGTAATCTCGTTGAAGAAGGCTGCCTGAATAATAACCGCCATTTTGCGGTGTGGCACGACCCGTTTGCTAAACCGTGTTATTTATTTGCTTTGGTTGCGGGGCGGTTGGCGGTGTCGCACGACACATTTACCACGATGAGCAATCGTGAAATTGCCATTTATTTTTATACCGAAAAAGCGGACGCTCACAAAACGCCGTTTGCGATTGCGGCGTTAAAACGGGCGATGAAGTGGGACGAAACACGCTTTGGCTTGGAATACGACCTTGACCGCTATATGGTTGTGGCAGTTGGCGATTTTAATATGGGGGCGATGGAAAATAAGGGCTTGAATATTTTTAATACCAAGTATGTGTTGGCGGACGCTGAATCTTCGACCGATGACGATTTTGAGGCGATTGAGGGGGTGATTGGACACGAGTATTTTCACAATTACACAGGCAATCGAGTTACTTGTCGTGATTGGTTTCAACTATCATTAAAAGAGGGTTTGACGGTTTTTCACGACCAAGAATTTTCGGCGGATATGGCGTGCCGTGCGGTGCGGCGGATTAAGCAGGTGCAAGTGTTGCGTGCCGCCCAGTTTGCCGAAGACGCGTCCCCAACTGCACACCCTGTGCGTCCTGAATCATATGAAAAAATTGATAATTTTTATACGCTGACCGTTTATGAAAAAGGAGCAGAAGTGGTGCGTATGTACCATACGCTGTTTGGTGAGCAAGGTTTTCGAGACGGTTTGCGGCTTTATGTACAACGCCATGACGGCACTGCCGCGTCATGCGATGATTTTCGCCGTGCGATGTGGGACGCAAATGGGGCAAACGAAGACGACTATCATCAGTTTGATTTATGGTATTCGCAAGCAGGCACGCCTGTTTTAGATATTTCAGGCAGCCTGAATACTCTTGATAACACTTACACCTTAACCGTGCAACAGACGCTGCCTGAAACGCCGAATCAAACCAATAAAAAACCGCAACTGATTCCGATTAAATTAGCGTTATTCTCTCATCAGGGTAAGCAAATTTCGTTTAGAATACAACAAGATAAAAAAATATCATCTGAATTAGATGAAGCCTTGTTGATTTTGCGACACGAAAAAGAAACTTGGGTGTTTCATAATGTTACTGAACCCGTTGTGCCGTCTTTATTGCGTGGATTTTCTGCACCTGTGAAATTCAATTTCCCTTATTCTGAACAAGATTTGAACACCTTAATGGCGTTTGATACAGACGCATTTTGTCGCTGGGAAGCCGCACAAACGCTTTATCGGCGAGCGATTGTGGCAAATTTTGAAGCCTTATCAAAAGGCGAGCCTGTGCCAGAGCATACAAATTTAATCAATAATGTGAACCACTTATTAACACAATCATTAGACCACGCATTTGTTGCCCTAATGTTCAGGCTGCCTGAAACAACGGAAATGATTGATTTATTTGATAAACCAGATCCTATTTTGCTGTTTAACGCACGGCAAAATTTACTGAAAACCATTGCCACAGGCTGCCTGAAAAAATTGCAAGAAGTGGCACAAGGCTTAATCAATGGGCTGCCTGAAAATCAATCCGAAAACAACACCGAATACAACGCCGACACCGCAGGCATGCGTGCCTTGCTCAATGTCTGTCGCACACTGATTGCATTCGCCGATGAGCGTGTTTTTGCATACTATTTAGACGAATATCAACAAGAAAGCAATTTCACCTTATCATTAGGATTATTGCGTGCGGTTAATCACAAAGATTGTAATGAAAGAAGACAAATGCTTGATTTATATGCGAAAAAATTTGCAGATAATCCGCTGGCAATGGATAAATATTTTAGTCTGATTGCCACTTCATCTATTTCAGGCTGCCTGAAAGAAGTGGCAAACGCACAGCAACACCCCGCGTTTTCCATGCACAATCCGAACAAAATTTATGCTCTGTTTATGGCTTTCACCCGCAATGTGCCACATTTTCACACGCAAGCAGGCTACGCCCTGATTGCGAATGCCATTCGCACCATAGACGCATACAACCCCCAAGTCGCCGCCCGATTAGCCAAAGCATTTTCCATAAAACCCAAACTGCCCGACACAAACCAAGCCATGATTGCGGCAGAATTAAACCAAATTCTGCAACAAAAAACCCTATCGCAGGACACAGGCGAAATTGTGCGGCAGATTTTGACGGCGTAGGATATAGGGTGGGCATTCCTGCCCACCATTGCCCCGTAGGGGCAAATTTAATGATTTGATTTTCTAAAATGTTTTCAGGCAGCCTGAAAATGTATTACAACGCGTGGCGGGCAAGTTGCCCACCCTACGGCGTTTTTGTTAATCATTTCGTCCGTTTTGGTGGGTCGAAGACCCACCCTACGGCGTACCTATTATAGGGTGGGTATTCTTGCCTGCCACAAAGCCGTAAGGCTTTGTTGTAGGGTGGGTTTTCAACCCACCAAAACCTACGGTTTGCATAACACAAAAGATTTAATCAGCGCCTATCGGCGTTGTGG
>JAFWTP010000105.1 GCA_017518845.1 Neisseriaceae bacterium | reverse complement strand
CCAATCAACATTGGCACAATCGACCGCCCTGAAAGTCCCATACCACGCAGTAATCTGTCCATCACAAACGCCACACGGGCGATGTAGCCTGAATCTTCCAAAATCGCCAAGAAGAAAAACAGCACCACAATAATCGGCAGGAATGTTAAAACACTGCCCACGCCTGCGAAAATGCCGTCAATAATCAAGCCGTGCAACACTTCATTCGCACCCCAAGCGGTGAGTTTTTCATCAAACCAGCCCGTGCCTGCCTCAATCCACTCTTCAAATAAGCCTTGCAAGCCTGCACCGACCAAATTGAAAGTTAAGTAAAAAATCAATGCCATAATGCCAAAAAATAAAGGAATGGCAGTGTATTTTCCTGTTAATAATTGATCGATTTTTTTAGAACGATTTTGCTCTTTGCTCTCAATGGGTTTATTCACTGTTTGTGAGCAGACTTTTTCAATATAACGAAACCGCATATCGGCTAATGCCGCATTTTTGTCTATGCCGCGTTCTTTTTCTAACTGTTCGGCAATTTTGTTAATGGTTTCTTTTTGATGATTGTCTAAATTTAATTTATTGATAATATATTCATCATCTTCCAATAATTTATCCGTTGCAAAGCGTGCAGGTATTTTGGCTTTATCGGCATTATTTTGAATTAAATGAATAATGGCATGCAAGGCATTATGCACCGCTCCGCCATTGTCATCTTTATCGCAAAAGTCTTGTTTTTGTGGCTTTTCTTGGTAGTGAGCAATATGCACCGCATGACGCACTAACTCATCAACCCCTTGATTTTTAGACGCAGAAATCGGAATAACAGGCACACCTAACAATTCTTCCATTGCGTTAATATCAATCGAACCGCCGTTATTCGCCAATTCGTCCATCATATTTAATGCCACAATCACAGGAATATTTAGCGACAACAACTGCA
Source organism: Neisseriaceae bacterium (assembly GCA_017518845.1). Lineage (GTDB taxonomy): Bacteria > Pseudomonadota > Gammaproteobacteria > Burkholderiales > Neisseriaceae > RGIG9985. The sequence goes on along the minus strand of JAFWTP010000105.1, from coordinate 646 downwards.
TCGTTAAATACAAATTGCGTTCGATATTCGTGGCATCAACAATATTGATAATGCAATGCGGACGATTTTCCAATAAAAAATTAATGGCGATTTTTTCTTCATCAGAATACGCCGTCATTGAATAAATACCAGGTAAATCGGTAATCACCGTATTCGCATAATGTTTAATTTGCCCATTTTTACGATCCACCGTAACACCTGGAAAATTGCCCACATGCTGTTTTGCCCCAGTAAGTTGATTAAACAGCGTGGTTTTGCCGCTGTTTTGATTGCCAATCAAGGCAAACGACAGCAACTCGTGGTCAGGCAAGGGGTGTGCGTCCTTGTCGGAATGAAACAGCCCGTCCTCGCCAAAACCAGGGTGCGGCGTTTCCTTTTTCAATTCCGTGTCCGCCACATGTTCAGGCTGCCTGATAGCAGGTTCGGCAATGGTTTCAATCTCAATTTGTGCTGCGTCCGCCTTACGCAAAGTCAGCGTATAACCACGCAAGGACAATTCCAAAGGGTCGCCCATCGGTGCATGCTTCACCATTTTCACCACCGTTTCAGGAATCAAACCCATATCCAACAAATGCTGGCGTAACTTCCTCTCGGCTTTCACCGATTTAATCACCGCAAATTGCCCTAACGGCAAGTCGTGTAAATT
>JAFWTP010000104.1 GCA_017518845.1 Neisseriaceae bacterium | reverse complement strand
GTGTGCCTTACTGGGATTTGAACAAGCCCTATCCTGTTGATGATGGGGGAGATAAATTATCCTTGTTGGCTCAAATTGATTTGACACAAGTGCCGCCGTTACCTGATTTTCCACAGCACGGTTTATTGCAATTTTTCATCGGATTAGATGATTTGGTTGGCTGGGATAGTGAAAATCCGATTTCGCAAAAAAGTCATCGTGTGGTTTGGCACGAAACGGTTAATCAAAATATCACTGAAAAACAAGTGCTTGCATTAAATATTCCGTTGGAAAATATGCCGTTGGGCGATACGCAATATCAATTGTCGTTCAAGTTAGGCACACAATCTATGGGGCTCGCCGATTATCGTTTTGAAGATTTGTTTAGAACAACCGCAAAAAAATTAAATATTTCATTGAATGAAAATGACAAACTCATTGATTTGATTGATGAAGATACCTACAATAAGGTGCATAACAGTACCACAGGACATTGTATGAGTGGGTATCCATTCTTCACACAGCACGACCCACGAGAAGATGAACTCCTTTCTCAATATAAAATCCTTTTATTACAAGTAGATAGTGAAGATGATATTATGTGGGGCGATTGTGGCGTGGGTAATTTTTTCATTACGCCTGATGACTTGAAAAAACGAGATTTTTCTCGTGTATTTTATACTTGGGATTGTTATTAGATTTGTTCAGGCTGCCTGAAAAAAGGAAATATTATGAAAAAACAACTACTTACAGCAGTGTTATGGGTTGTTGTTGCGATTATCTTGTTGTGGTTTTATCGTCATATGTCGCACAATGATAATGCAAAACCTACTTCGTTGGAAAACGAAAAAGCCGTGATGACTGCACCGATTGTTCAATACAAAGACAGACATTCGGGCTATCAAGACCCTGACGGAACAAAAATGCAGGCATTTTTGCAATGTTGGAAACAACAAACTATTGAGTGGGCAACAGAGCAGAAAATGCAACAAAAAATGGCAACAGTGCAAGGGCGTTATCAAGACAAAAATGCGGAAAATTTGCCGCCGTCTGTCGTTCATTTTTGGCAGGCGGCAAATCAACTTGACTGGTTCAGTATTTACGATATAAAAGAAGAAAAGCCCAGATTTTTTGCACCGTCCGAAATAAAGTATCTTAAAGAAATTATGCCCGAAGATTATCAAATATTAAAAGAAACAAGATCGGTTGCAACTGTCGATAGATATTATATTTATAATTCAGACCAGTGGGCGATTAGTGCTGCCGATATTGATGATTATGTGGTGTATGGCACGGAAGGACACGGCGTTTTTTATGGAGAAATTCGTAATGAGCAATCTCTTGACGGAGAATATCAATTTATTTTTTGGTCTCCTGGTAATCAATTAAGTATTCGATTTAAATCGTTTGCTCATTTGTTGGCTAATTTTTATCTTGAAGAATATCAATTAGTTAATAAAAAAGATACTTCATTTGGGCATATTTATTACTTTAAAGATGATTACAATAAAACTTGTGTCCCACTGCTTTTTGATGCCGATGAAATTGCTACTTGGAAATTATAGCAATAATATTATTGTTTGGTAATTTTTCAGGCAGCCTGAAACAAAAAGGAATAAACAATGAAAATTGCAATATATCAAATGGATAGCACCGCAGGTGCGTTTGAAGCAAATGCGGATAAAATGATTAACGCCGCCATCAAAGCCCAAGAACAAGGGGCAGAAATGTTGATTACGCCTGCGTTTTCTTTGACTGGCACAGATTTGCAACAGTTGTTGCATTATAAAAAATTAGATAAGCACATTCGTTTGCAAATGGAAAAATTAAAACAAGTCAAAGGGATAAGCATTATTTTTGGCGTGATTGAACGGGAAAAAAATCAATTTTTGCACCGCATTATCGGCATGCAAAACGGCAAAACGCATTTGATTTTGCAAAAAGAATATAATGAAAAATCAGATTGTTATATTGAATTAGTGGGCAAAAATAAGAAAAACCCGTTGATTTATTTCGATAATTCCCCCTTTTCTTTAACGCACTACAAAAAAACGCAGGACAAATTGCAAAAATTAGCCAAAAAACGCCCCGTGTTGTGCGTGCGAGCAGCGGGCGGGCAAGATGCTTGTGTTTTTGACGGCTCATCTTTTGCCCTAAATGCACGCGGCGAATTGAGTTTTCAGTCGGCCTTTAATCAGGAATGTTTAGAATATTTGGATTTTGAAGACAATATTTTTTCAGGCAGCCTGAATACGCGTCCTGATACAGAAGAAGAATTGTTATATAACATTGCTGTGCAGGGCTTAAAAAATTATATCAGCAAAAATGGTTTTCAAAAAATTTGTTTGGGCTTGTCGGGCGGTTTGGATTCCGCTTTGGTGCTGGCTATGGCAGTAGATGCAGTGGGTGCGGAAAATTGTGAAGTGCTGCTTATGCCCAGTATTTATACAGCAGAAATCAGCAATACAGCGGCAGAAAAAATGGCACAGAATTTAGGCGTGCAATACGAAAGCGTGCCGATTTGGGAGATTTATCAATCGTTTAAAACCGCACTGGCACACCGTTTTGACGGGCTGCCTGATGATATTACCGAAGAAAATTTGCAGGCACGCATTCGTGGCACGCTTTTAATGGCTTTGTCGAATAAAACGGGGGCGTTGTTGCTTTCCACAGGCAATAAGTCCGAAGTGGCAATGGGGTATGCCACGCTGTATGGCGATATGAATGGCGGTTTTGCTCCGATTAAGGATTTGTATAAAACGCAGGTGTTTGCGATTTCTCGCTGGTTAAATAAACATAGAAATCAAGAAGTTATCCCACAGGAGATTATCGACCGCAAACCGTCTGCTGAATTGCGTCCGAATCAGACCGACCAAGATAGCCTGCCTGAATACGCCGTGTTAGATGAAATGTTATATAACATTTTAGAAAACAATGCCACGCCGAAAGATTTAATCAAACAAGGATTTGATGAAAATGAAGTGCGGCAAACATTCCGCCGCTTATACGCCGCCGAATACAAACGCCGACAAGGGGCACTCGGCACAAAATTAAGCAATAGTGCGTTTGGTATTGACTGGACTATTCCCTTAACGCACAAATTTAAGCCTGAATAAAGATAGTTTTTGAATAATGCAAAGCGTTTCAGGCTGCCTGAACACATACAGGAGAACTTAAAAATGAATATTAAATCCACACTTTTAGCACTGTCGTTGTGCATTTCATCAACTGCCTTTGCGGACGGCATTGCGGCGGTTAAAAACTTTAACGAAAACATTAAAAGTTTTGCAGGCGATTTTAGCCAAACCATAAAAAATGCAAAAAAAACAACCACTTCACAAGGAACATTTGCCGTTTTGCGACCTGGTTTTTTTAAATGGACATACCACAAACCCGATGAGCAACTGATTGTGGGCGATGGCAACAGCGTGTGGCTATACGACAAAGAGTTAGCCCAAGTTACGCAACGCAAGCAACAAGCCGTTTTGGGTTCATCGCCTGCTGCCATTTTGTCGGATAAAGCCGCTTTGGACAGCAATTTCACCCTAAAAAATGACGGCGAAAAAGACGGTTTATCGTTTGTGATTGCAACCCCCAAAACGCCCGACAGTGAATACAAACAAATCCGCTTGGGCTTTTCTGATAACAACACGCTCAAAGAAATGCAGTTGCAAGACAGTTTCGGCAACCAAACCCACATTGTATTTAGCAATGTGAAAAACAACCCCGATTTGCCCAAAAAAGATTTTCAATTCACCCCGCCTGACGGCGTTGATGTGGTGCGTGAAGATGAATAAAAACAAAACCGCTGTTAATCAGCGGTTTTTTTTAGGCTGTAAAAATTTATTTTTTGCCACTTATTTCGCATACACCATTTGCAAGTGTTCCGAGTGGATCACCTTCCATTTTATTCCAATCTAATTTTGATACTGGTCGTTTGATCACACCAATCATTTTCTTTTCTTGCAAATCCCATACTCTCAATTCTTCAATAGCAAAAGTTTTGTTTTTGCAATTTGCCTTTAATTTGGTATGAAGTATTGCCGCATCAGCAGAGAGATGGGGAAATCTTTTATGTAGGGTACCATCAAGATATATTTCTTTAATCCAAAATCCCTTAATATTTTGTTTGTTATTGACTGCTTCCTCGGAACTTTCTTCATCCACAAAAAGTATATAACTCTCACTTTCATGCAATTTGCCCCACTCAAAAGCCCAAGCAGGAGAATTTAAAAGTGCAAAACTTAAAAACAATAAAAACAATTTTTTCATGGTGTTACTCCTTATTCTTCATTGTGGTTAAATTCAAACTGTTGTGTTTGTGTATTCAACCACGCTTTACGGTTGGTTTCGATGGGTTCAGTAGTATGTTCGTGATTTAAACCTTGATATGGCATTTTAAATATTCTCACACTTTTGATTGAAATCTCGGCTAACAATTTTGATTCTTGTTGAATCATTTCCTGAATACATTGTTCAACTAAATTTTGTTGTTCAGGATTAACCGCACGAATATTGTCATAGCAATATCTATTTGTTTCACTGAAATAATTTGGATAAATATCCAAAAACACTTCAATCTTCATTGTTATTCTCCGTCATGATTGAAAAATAGCGTCCAATACAAAAACAACGCGGCGATGAGCGTGCTTTGTCAAGCACGCTCATTAGAGTACTCTAATGACTTTTTGATAGACAATAATGTTTCAGGCTGCCTGAAAGAAATACCTGTCATTGCGAGCCGTGCAAGGCACGGCGTGGCAATCTTTTTGTCGTTATAGTCTTTTGGTCGTTTTCCATAGCAAGGAGATTGCGTACGCCTTGCCGTTGTTAAGGCTCGCAATGACAGTATCTTTTTTTTTCAGGCTGCCTGAAAGGTTTATAATGCCTTATTTCATTTACCCAAGAGCAAAATAATGCGTATTCTTATCAACAACGAACCGCACGATTTGTCTGTGCAAACTATGGCGGATTTAATTGCCCAAATTCAACCCGAAACGCCTTTCGCTGTGGCAGTGAATACTGTTTTTGTGCCGAAATCGGCTTATGAAAATACCACGCTCAAAGACGGCGATAAAGTGGAAATTGTGCGTCCTGTGGCAGGGGGTTGAACTGGTTTCAGGCAGCCTGAAACTTTTTAGTCAAATATAAGGAATATGGTATGAAAATTTCAAAATCAAGCAACTCATTGAAATTATTTGTTTTAATGGGTATTTGTGGTTTGTCGGCGTGTGGTCAGAATGCGGCAAACGAACAACGCATTCGTGAAGTGCTTAATTCGGATACCGTTTTAATTCAAAAAGACAGCAGTAATGTTTGGTATGTTGGTAAAACTTTTCAAGACGGTATGTTTTCTTTTTGTCGAAACCAAAAATGTGGCTTTATTGATATAGAGGGACGCGAAGTTATTGCTCCGCAGTATGATGAAGTGAAAGATTTTAGCGATGGTTTGGCAAGGGTTGAACAAGGCAGACAAGTGGGTTTTATTGATAAAACAGGCAAAATGGTGATTCCTTTTTCGGATAAATACGAATATGGATATGTTTTTCGTGACGGCTTAATTTCCTTTAAGTCTGACGGAAAAAGCGGATTTATAGATAAAACAGGACAAATTGCCTTTCTTATGCCGCAAGGTATTAGTGCTACGGAACATTTTAAAAATGGATTAGTGAAAATTAGAAATCACGGAAATGGCAAATATGGCTTAATGGACACCAAAGGAAATATTGTTGCCCCCACACAATATGATATGTTGTCTGATAATAATTTTAGTGATGGTCTGCTTCGTGTTAGTCGAGATGATTTGTGGGGTTATATTGATAAAACAGGTAAAGAAGTTATTGTGCCACAATATCGTTTTGCAGATAATTTTGAATATGGTCGGGCAAGGGTTGAACACACAAAATATATTGATAAAACAGGAAAAGAGTTACCTCGTCATCATCAAATTGAAATTTCTGCGGATATGCCGTTAAAAAGTTTTAGAGAATATAGGGGTGTACATAAACACGATTTATGGGGATTTAAAGACATAAATGGCAAAGAAGTTATTCCTGCTCAATATATTGCGGTTGAAAGATTTAGCGAAGGTTTAGCCGCCGTATTGCCTGATAATTCAACAGTTAGAACTGCTTTGGGCAATATAATTAAAGAAGGCACAGGTTTTGGTTATATTGATAAAACAGGAAATATGGTGATTGCACCACAATTTAGTAAAGCCGAACATTTTCATAACGGTTTGGCACGCGTTTCAAAACACGGCAGAGAATTTTTTATCAATAAACAAGGCAAAACGGTTATTCGCTTTTTTGAATTGCCTGATTTGCAAAGAGCAGAGACAATGGCAAAAAGTTTTAGTCAAATTATGGGAACGAATATCTCTCCTGAAAGTTTCCGTGACCCAAATGAACGAATGCGTGATGAATTTATGAACGACTGTGCCAAAATTAAAGTGGGTCAAACCTACGAAAAAGACGGTTTTTCGTTTGAAGTACAAAGCGTTGCAGTGGAAAAAGCCCAAGCGATTGTCAAAGAGCGCAAAAGCAAATACCAAGCTCCAACGCCGTGTATGGATATTAAAGAAATCATTGGTGTGTGGAATATTGCTGATTGATTATTTCAGGCAACCTGAACGCTGGTAATTGTGGCGGTATTGTCTTCGCATACAAAACGCACGGTGTAGCCTGCTATATCAAATACAAATTCTTTTGGCAAGAAGTGTTGATGAGCGGGGCGGGGGTCTTGGGCTATGGTTTGTTCAATTAGGGTTTGGATATTTTCAGGCAGCCTGAAATTGTCTTTCCACACCACATTTAACACGCTGCGGCGGTTTTCGGTAAAGCCGCCCTTTGCGTCCGCTTTGCTTTCGATATGCGGTAGATAGGGCTTGATGTCTAAAACGGGCGTGCCGTCTAAAAAATCGACACCTGAAATGTGAATTTTAATTTGCTTGTCATACTCAACTTTGTCGATTTTGACCAAAGATAAGCCGATGGCGTTCGGTCGGTGCGGCGAACGCGTGGCAAATACGCCTTGCTTGATTTTGCCGCCCAAACGGGGCGGTCGCACTAATTCGCTAAAACCTTCGTCTATGGTTTGATGAAAAATAAATTGCACCCAAAGATAATCAAAGCCGTCCAAACCACGCACGGCGTTGGCAGTAAATTTTGGGTCAAGTTCAATCACGCCACACGCCGCAGGCACAAGCGTGCTTTGGCGGGCAATACCAAACTTCTGCGGATACGGCGTACGAATTGTGGCAATCGGGGTGAAGGTGTAGGCGTTCATGGTTTGTGGGTGATTTTTTTGATGAGAAAATAAGCCAAAACGGTGAGTGCGGTAAAAATAATCAAGAGTAAGGCGAAAATAATAACAGAATTTTCTATGTCAAATCCGAGTAAATTAAATCTATTCCCTTTCAGGCTGCCTGAAAACTATTTTGCCGAAAAAACAAAGCAGTTTTCTTTTCAGCAGACGATAAAAACCTTATTTTAACCCCTTTCAGGCAGCCTGAAATCCAAAAAATGTTACAATACAGTTGCTTGACAAGCAACTGCCCCTGCATTTTTGATTATCCATTGATTGAATATGTTGAATTATATTGGTAAATTGCAACGCCGTTTGTATAAAACAAAATATTATGCGTCTCGTGCTTATTTAAGTTTATTGCCGTTTTCGTTGATTAAACGCAATCTGGCAGATGTGTTGGCGGAATATCGTAGGCTGCCTGAAAATGAACAGCACGCCATTGCCCGCAAAGTGGCGTATTACAATCAATTAAGCGGCTCGCAAAAAATTGCGGGCGATTTGGGTTTTGTGGGGGCGTTTCAAAATAATCACAATTCGGCATATTTTTATGACCTTGCACAATACTTGCGGTATTTTCCTGAACACACGCCGTTTGCTTATATTTTTGGCGATGTAACGCATATTCCCGAACAGCCGTCCATTGTGAAAAGTCGTCCGATTGCGGACAATAATCACAATTCGGTGTTGTTAAAATTGGACAGCGTGCGGCATTTTTATACGGTTGCCGACCCTTTTCTTTATGCGGATAAAAAAGATTTAATGGTGTGGCGTGGGGCGGCTCATCAGCCGCACCGTATGGCGTTTTTGCAGCAATTTTATGCACACCCTTTGTGCGATGTGAAGTGCGTACATAAAAAATCAGCCAATCAGCCGTATTTTGGCAAGTTTATGAGCATTCGTGAGCAGTTGCGACATAAGTTTGTGTTAAGTATGGAAGGCAACGATGTGGCAACCAATACCAAATGGATTATGGCAAGCCGCTCGCTGTGTGTGATGACCACGCCTAAATTTGAAACTTGGCTCATGGAAGGCTTGTTGCAACCCGATGTGCATTTTGTGCATGTGGAAGACGATTATGCTAATTTAGATGAAAAATTGGCGTTTTATTTAGCACACCCGCAGGCGGCGGAAAAAATCATTCACAACGCCAATCAGTGGATAAGCCAGTTTTTCAACCGCAAACAGGAGTTGATTACGGCGGTATTGGTGTTGCAGAAGTATTTTGAATGTACGGAAAGATAGTTGTTTGTTTCAGGCTGCCTGAAACTTTATTTCTTCCGTGTTTTGCCCATAATCACGCAATTTGGTAATGCGTCAAAAATGTCGTTGCTGATTTTTAATTTGGGACAGTATCGCAAATCTAATGTTTTCAGATTTTTCAGTTGGGCAATACTGCTTTCCGGCAGACTTTTTAGGTGTTCGCAACCTGATAAATTCAAAGTTTTTAAGTTGCGTAAATGGCTGATTGTTTCAGGCAGCCTGGTGAGTGAAGTGTTGGAATGATAGCGTGCGTCATAGATTTCTAATGTACTGATATTCGGCATGAGCCGTGCAATGTCGTCAATAATCGACAGGTGTTTGTCGTCAATGGTGATGATTAAACGCCAAATAAACGACAGGTTTTTAATGCTTTCAGGCAGCGTTTTTAAGCCCATCGGCAGTCGCCATTTGCTTTTGAGTTTGTGTAAATTGCCGATATTGTTGGGCAGTGCCACAAAGTCGCAACCGTCTAATTCTAATGCGTTCAGGCTGTCGGCAAGTTCGCCAATTGTTTCAGGCAGCCTGATTAGGTTTTCGCAACCGTCTAATACCAAGGCACGCAGGTTTTTTAATTGTCCAATTTCATCAGGTAAGGTAATTAAATGGCGGCAATGCGATAGGTCTAAATGTTGTAAATTTTCTAATTGTCCGATTTCACAGGGCAGTTCAACAAAATGCGAACCGCTTAAATTCAAGAGTTCTAATTTGCGTAAGTTGCCGATATATTTAGGAAATATGGGGATATTTTTCACATTCGTTAAAACCAACGCCCCCAAATTGTGTAATTGTCCGATTTGTTCAGGAATATTTTGCAAGCGAAAGCAGGCAAAAATATTGAGTATTTCTAATTGCGTTAATTGCCCGATTGTTTCTGGCAGTGTGGTAAGTTGCGTGCATTGAAATAGGGTGAGATTTTTAATATGGCGTAATTGTCCGACATTTTCAGGCAGCGTCATCAGTCGCTCGCAGTTTGAAAGTGTCAAAGTTTCAAGATGAGTAAGCGTTTGAATTTTTGTAAATAAAGTCGCCATATCCACAGCAGGCGAATTGCCCACAGATAAGCGTTGCAAGTCAGCAAGTTGCGATATGCTGTCTGGAAAATGAATTAAATTTGGGCAACGGCTGATACTTAATTCGCACAAGTTATCAAGGTCGCCAAGCCTTTCAGGCAGCGTGCTTATATTGCAGGACGCAATACTCAATCGCATTAAATTGCGTAATTTACATAGGCTTTCAGGCAGCCTATCGCATTCTAAACTATATAAAGAAAGTTCTTGTAAATTCAATAAATAATGGTTTATTTCGTCATCGCTTTTGTCGTGTAATTCGTCAGATAAAAGCGTTTTCCATTCGCCAATTTCTTCTGCCGATAAGTTTTTTAACTGCGATACAGTAATTTTGGCTTGGCGTTTTTGCTGTTGTTCTTCAATATAATCCGTATGTATGCCGCTGGCATAAATATTTAAATTGTCTAAATGCGGCAGTGCTTGCACGCTTTCAGGCAGCCGTGTTAATTGTTTGCAATAACTTAAATCTAATTGATTTAAGTTGTGCAACTGCCCCATACTTTCTGGCAGACTTGTTACGCGGCGACAGTTGGAAATAACCAATTTTCGCAAATTGCGTAACTGACCGATTTCATCAGGCAAAGCCGTGATTTGTTTGCAATCAATTATGGTGAGTTCTTCTAAATTAACTAACTCGCCAATGCTGCTCGGCAAATGAGTGAGTTTTTTACTGCTTAACCCGCAGATTTCTAATTGCGTGAGTTTGCCGATTGTTTCAGGCAGTTCGCTAATGTGGTCAGCAATAATATTCAATAAGGATAATTGCGACAAGTTGCCAATTTCATCAGGCACGGCACTGATGCCTGTTTCAAGAATTTCTAATTCTTTTAATTGTGGCAATTTGCCGATTTCGGCAGGCAAAACAGTCAATTTGGGACAGTTTTCAATCGATAAGGCTTGTAACTGTGGCAATTTGCCGATTTCGGCAGGCAAGGCAGTTAAATTAGGACAATCGTAAATAAACAAACCTTTTAATTGTGTTAATTCGCCCAACGCTTGGGGCAGCGTCTGCAAATTTTCATATTCGCGAATGGTTAAAACTTCTAATTGCGTTAATTGTGCAATACTTTCAGGCAGCCTATTTACCGCGGCACGCTTTTGAATTTCCAACACCCCCTGACTGTTGCGTTTTTCTAACCACGCCACAATTTCTTCATCAGGTTTTTTCTTCAATGTTTTCGGTGCAATTTCACGCCATGCTTGAATATCGTCTTTTGAAAAAATCATTTTTACATTACCACTTTGTGTTTATCAACAATCTATCACATTTTCAGGCTGCCTGAAAATCAATTTTCCCATTTCAAACTGCCGATACACAAATCAAATGCTTGGTGTATTTTTTCGATGAAATCATCATCAGATAATGAGCCGTAAATTGTAGGCGTTTCTTTATTTCCCACAAATCCCCCATTTTGTTCATAGTGAGATACTTCAAGTGCCATATTGCCGTTTTCATCTGCAATCAGCAACACAGATTTACTGTGTTCGTCTAATTTTTTGGCACTGGAAAAGCCGCCAAATTGTGCTATATTTTTGCACAACATTTTGGGGTTGATTTCGGCAGGTTGAACGACTTGTTTGGAATACAGTAAATTTTTAACGCAATCGACAAGGCATAAATCAACGACTTCGGCTGACAATCGCACCATTCGGGTTGAAAGCCAGTCCGCAGTTGCGTTAGGTTCAATCACATTGTAACTGATAATCAGCATTTCGCCAGATAGCAATAAACGCAATTCGCAAGCATATTTCATTTTTGCACTTCCAATCGTATTTTATCAATAATCTATCATATTTTCAGGCTGCCTGAAAAAGTTACCATCATTGCGAGCATAGCCGCAAGGCTATGTGTAGCAATATTCTGACTACTACGATAGGCAATGCAAAAGTCATTCAGGAAACATAGAAAGCAAAGTTTTAAGCGACATTCTATCAAAAACTCTCACAACACCGTTGCGTAGTTGTTTTATGCTTTCAGGCACTACCATACTGTTTTGGCTATTATCAAAATCCAATGTATTTAAATTTTGTAATTGACCAATACTTTCAGGCAGCATAGTAAGATTTTTGCAACTTCTTAAATCTAATCTTAACAAATTTTGTAACTGTCCTATGCTTTCAGGTAGCACAGTAAGTTTATAGCAACGCTGCAAACTTAATTCCCACAAATTACTTAACTGACCAATTGTTTCAGGTAGTGTAGTCAGACTTTTGCACCAATCTAAATTTAATCTTTGTAAATTTTGTAACTGTCCAATGCTTTTAGGTAGTGTAGTGATTTTGCAATAAGATAAATCTAATTCTTGCAAATTGTGCAACTGCCCTATGCTTTCAGGTAGTGTGGTCATTTTGCAACTGCTTAAATTCAATTCTTGTAAATTGTGCAACTGCCCAATACTTTCAGGCAGTGCCGTGATTTTACAATTACATAAATTTAATTCTTGCAAATTTTGTAACTGCCCAATACTTTCTGGTAGCACAGAAATATTGCAACCGCACAAATCTAACTTTTGTAAATTTTGCAAATGTCCAATACCGTCAGGCAGTGCGGTGATTTTGCAATGATATAAATTTAATTCTTGTAAATTGCGTAATGTCCCAATGCTTTCAGGGAGCGTAGTCAGATTTTCACAGCCCCTTAAATCTAATCTTTGTAAATTTTGTAGTCGCCCAATACATTCAGGCAGCATAGTGATATTTTTGTTATACCACAAAATCAATGTGTGCAGATTTTGTAATGTGCCAATATTTTTCAGTGGTGTTGTTAAATTTTCGCAATCTTTTAAATACAATGTTTGCAAATTTTGTAATGCTCCAATGCTTTCAGGTAGCATAGACAAATTTTTGCAATAACTAAAATCTAATCTTTGCAGATTTTTTAACTGCCCAATACTTTCAGGTAGCGTAGTGAGTTTTTTGCAATTTTTTATATATAATGTTTGCAGATTTTGCAACTGTCCAATGCTTTCAGGCAGCGTAGTCAGAATTTCACAAAGGCTGACAACTAATGTTTGCAAATTTTTCAATCTGCCAATGCTTTCAGGGAGCGTAATCAGACTACATTCGCCCAAAATTAATGTATGCAAATTTTGCAATGCCCCAATGCTTTCAGGCAACTTTGTCTGCGAACGCCTTTGAATGTGCAATGTTCCTTGTTGATTACACCTTTCAATCCACGCCACAATTTCTTCATCAGGTTTGTTCCGCAATGCTTTGGGTGCTATTTCACGCCAGTAGCAAATATCATCGGCAATACGGTTCATTGTTATCTTCCTTATAAATTTTCGGCTGCCTGAAAAGGTGATTAAAAAAGAGTAAAATACCCCATATTTTAACCCATTTCACGCTTATGAAAATTCTATTGGTGCGTATGTCGAGTATGGGCGATTTGGTGCATACCCTGCCTGCGATTGAAGATTTATCCCTTGCACGCGATGATATTGAACTGCATTGGCTGTGCGAACAGTCGTTTGCGGATATTGCTCGTCTGCACCCATTTGTGAAGCACATTCACACCCTGCAATGGCGGGCATGGCGGAAAAAAATTGTTTCACGTGAAACATTAACCGCCATAGGCAGCCTGAAAAAGGCGTTATCATCGCAACGCTTTGATTTTGTTTTGGATTCACAAGGGCTTATCAAAAGTGCGGCGTTTGCCAAGTTTGCCAATGCTCCTGTGTATGGTTTGGACAAACACTCGGCACGCGAGCCTTTGGCAAGCCATTTTTATCGCCAAAAGTTTTTTGTTGAACGACACCGCAATGCGGTGTGGCGAAACCGCAAATTGTTTTCGCAAGTGTTTGGCTATGCCTTTGATGAAAACAAGGTTGTGTTTGGTGCAAGGCTGCCTGAAAGCGATTTATTGCCTGATTTTAACGCACAACAGCAATATCACATTGCACTGACGGCAAGCAGTGCGGATAAAAAATTGTGGGCAGAAGAAAACTGGCGGACGCTGTTTATGTTAATGCACCAAAAAGACGGCTTGCCGATTTTATTGCCGTTTGGCAATGACACAGAACAAGCCCGAGCAGAACGCATTGCACACGGCTTGCCGTTTGTGTCGCTGTGCGACAAAATGTCGTTACTCAAAGCGGCGGCAGTGTTAGCCAATGCACAATCCATTATCGGCGTGGATACGGGTTTGCTGCATTTGGCAAACGCCTTTAACCGCCCCACAATCGGCATATACACCGCCACAGACCCTGCCAAAACAGGGGTCATCGAAAGCCAAACCGCCAAAAATATCGGCAATATCGGCGTAATACCCAGCACGGAAGAAGTTTTTCAAGCGTGGCAAGGCGTTCAGGCGGCCTGAAAAGATTGTTGTCAATGTTATAGGGTGGTCAGGCTATCCACCAGCAAACTGCAAGAGCCTGCCCAAAGCGGAGCGAATGGGTTTGCATAAAATAAATGATTTAATCAAAGCGTTGTGGCTTTGTGGTGGGCAAGAATGCCCACCCTATAACGGACGCTTTTTTTGTTTCAAATTGAGTTTTGCAATGCTTGTTTCATACAGCGTTAATTCCTGTTTGATACCTTTTAGCAACACCGCGATATGGTGTAAAATGGTGGGTTTTGGGCATAAGGTTTTTATAATGAAACGCTTGGGTTTGTGTTGTGTGATGACGGTGGCGGTGGCAGCGGCAATGGCTGATGATACGCCACGCACCAACACGGTTGCGGGAACAAGCAATTTGCGGGTGGCTGACGATTTTTATCAGCCCGAGCGTTTGCCTGCTTATGCGGATAATTCAACACTTTCAGAAGATACGCCCAATTCAAATAACAACAACAATTCTCTTTCAGGCAGCCTGAAAAATAATCAAATCGACAATCAAACGGTGGGCAGGAATGCCCACCCTATAACGCAAAATGGTGGGTTGGAGCGTAGCGTTACCCACCCTACGGTGGTTGCGGAAAGTGATAACAAACAAGTTTCAGGCAACCTGAAAGATAGTCCCAACACAAACAACAATTCATTTTCAGGCAACCTGAAAGATAGTCCCAACACAAACAACAATTCTCTTTCAGGCAGCCTGAAAGATAATCAGGAATATTCGGGCAGTTTGCGGGGGGGAGAAAATCAGTCCAGTTCTGCCAGTCAAAATAATCAAGATAATTCAAACAATCGCAATAATCCAAACAACCGCCCACGCCGTGTGCCGAAGGATAATTATCAACTGGAATTAACGGTTATGGGGGCGGATTTTCAGGTAGTGGGCGGTAATGCGTTTGGTAGTAAGCCTTTGAGCAATGATGAGTTAGCGGCTTTGTTAAAAGAGCATTTGTCGATTTATGCCCGCCAAAAAACACCGAATTTGGATTTAGACCAAATGGCGTTTTTAATGCAGGAAACGGCTGCCGAAGTGGATCAAATTTTACGCACCGAAGGTTATTTCAACAGCCAAACCGAAATTATTGAAGACGGAAATTTATATAAAATTCAAGTGAATAAAGGCAAACGCACGGTTATTGATAATGTGGTTTTACAACTGAATGGTGCGGTGGAAGAAGATTCTGAATTGCCTGTTTTTTATCGCAATATGATGAGCGAATGGCAACTGCCTGTGGGCAGTGTGTTTCGGCAGGCGAATTGGGGCGACAGCAAAACGGCGGTGTTAAATACGGTGCAACGCCGTAAATATCCATTAGCCAAAATTGTGAAAAGCCACGCTCAAATTGATAAGGAAAAAAATACCGCAGAATTGACGGTGGCGATTAACAGCGGTGAAATTGTGCGTTTTGGCGAGATTACTATTGACGGGGTTGAACGCTACCCCGAACACATTCCCCGCAATTTGGCTCCGTTTTCGTATGGGGCGATTTATGATTTTGATAAGTTAGCGGATTATCAGGAAAATTTGGAGCAGGACGGGCATTACGGCACGGTGGCGGCGTATGCGGATTTGGATAATGTCTCGGAAGATAATATCGTGCCTGTGCGGGTTACACTGGTGGAAGTGCCGCGTCAAAAAGTGGATATTGGTTTGCAGTATGATACTTTGGACGGCGTGGGCGCGCGTTTGGGTTATACGCATTACAATGTGTTCAAAAGGGGTTATATCGGTTCGGCGGTGCTGTCGGCAAATCGTTATGAACAGGGTTTGAGTTTGGGCTTGGCAGAACCCCGAGACGCCAAAGGGCATTTTTATACCACAAATGTGAATGTGAAAAATAAATTGCTCAAAGGCGTGGAATACAAAACTTTGTCGTCAGGTGTTTGGCATGCTCGGGTGCGGCATAATATTGATTCGCGTTTGGGTGTGGAATATTATTTGGAAGACGCAAAATACGAACACGGTGAGAAAATCGGCACGAGTTACGCGACACTGCTGACTGCGTCTTGGAAAAGCAATCGCATAAAAACCAAAGAACGCCCTGCAAATGGTTGGTATTTTTCGGGCAAAGTGGGTTCAACGCTGGGCTCGGCGTTATCTACGGCAAACATACAACGCATAACCGCAGACGCAGCGTATTATTACACGCCCGAACAGAAGAAATATGGCACATTTATTGTGAAAGGCGGCGTGGGCTTCGTGCATACCGATAATCAGGCGAAAGTGCCCAGTGAATTGCTGTTTCGCATAGGCGGCATTGATACCGTGCGTGGTTATGAACACGAAAGCATTGGCATACCAGGTGAAAACGATACGGTGTTGGGCGGCACAACTATGGCAAACTGGGGCTTGGAATATCAATACCCGATTAGCCGCAATTTTTCTTTGGCACTTTTTCACGACGCGGGCGATGTGAAAAACCGTTTTCAGGATTTGAAATTCAAACACGCCACAGGCACAGGCGTGCGTTGGTTTAGTCCGTTCGCACCGCTGTCGTTTGATATTGCCTACGCCCACGACACAAGGGATATTGCGTGGTATGTTACGCTTGGGACAAGGTTTTAAATTGCGGTGTCATTTGTAGGGTGGGCTTCCCAGCCCACCAAGCAAGCCGATAGGCTTGCATAAAAGCAAAAATTTAATCAAAGCCTTGTGGCTTTGTGGTGGGCGTGCGTTGCCCACCCTACGGCAGTAATTTTTTAAATTGAGTTAATTGAATATGTCAGAACAACAACAAACACCAGAAATAACGCAATCTGAAAAAACGGCAATGCCCCGCAAAAAGGGTAAAATTCGCCGTGTTTTCAAATGGTTGTTTGTTTGCGTGGGCGTTTTGTTGATTGTGTTCAGTATCACGCTGTATTATTTGCTTGGCACGCATTCGGGTTTGAAAACGCTGGCGTTTAGGCTGCCTGAAAAAGCGGGCGTGTCGGTTACAGCAGATAATTTACAAGGCACGGTGTGGCGTGGTTTTTCTGCACAGAATATTCGCATTCGCAATCCACAAGGTTTGGATATTGCCCTGTCGGATATAAAATTCGACTGGCACGCGAATCAACTTTGGAAAAGACATTTAAAAATCAATCATTTGGCATTAGGCAAATTGTATCTGAATAGTTTCCCGAAAAGTGGGGAAAAACACGATACACCGCCTGTGCGGCTCCCTGAAAACATTTCTCTGCCCTTAAAAATTACCGTAGCCAAAGTCAGTTCAGACGAGGTATTTTTGGGTGAAAATCAAACCGTGTTGATAAAACAAGGGGCGTTTTCTTACTCGTATGACCACAAACAGCACGCCGCAAATATTGATATTTTAGAAAGCGAATGGGGAACTTTGAAAGGTAACACCACGCTTATCAACCAAACGCCGTTTGCGATAAACGGCAAAATCGACTTAAACGGCACCATCAATCAAGAAGTGGCGACTGGCACGATTAACCTTTCAGGCAGCCTGAAAGATTTATCGGTGCAGTCGGAACTCTCATCAGCGTCTGCGGTGTTGAATATGGACGCAATCGTGTCGCCTTTTACCGAAAATATGGCGGGCAAGGCACACCACATTACCGTGCATGCGGCAAATATCAATCCACGCGATTTTTGGCACATCGCCCCTGTGGCACAGACTTCGTTATTTTTGAATATTGCACCGAATGACACGCACCAGTTCTTAAACGGTTTGTTGGTTCTGGCAAACGAAAAACCACAAGCGATTGATTTGGGCGGCTTGCCGTTTTCGGCGGCGAACAGCGAATTTGAAATGCACACCGATGGCTTATTATTGTTGCATTTTTTATCGTTGGATTTTTTGAATAACGGCAATATCAATCTTTCAGGCAGCGTGAAAAACGAGTTGGATTTAACCGCCGAAATCAAAAAACTCACCTTGTCCGACATTCTTTCAACGCAATCCAAACTGCCTTTGGACGGGCAAATTAAGATTACGGGCAAAAATGACGAACCCAAAATTGCGTGGGATTTTACGCGGGGCAAACTCACTGCCACAGGCAAATTAAATATTGATAAAGAAGAAAACGGCACGGCGTTAAATTTACAAACCGCCGCCTTTCACGATGATAAAGGCGGTATCGCCGATATTTCAGGCAGCCTGAAATTGTATGAACAAATGCCGTTAGGCTTTGTTTTGCAAAGCAAAAATTTTAATCCTGTGGTGTTGGGCGATTTAGCACCTGCGGGACGAATCAATGGTGAAGCAAGCGTTTCAGGCAGCCTATTAGATACCCCCGATATTGTGGCAGAATTAAATTTTAAAGATAGCATTGTTTCTGATATGCCTTTGAATATTAACGGCAAAGTGCAGTATGCAGACAATCACATTGCCCCGTCCCAAGTGGCGATTCATTTGGGCGAAAATAAAATTTTGGCTGACGGAAGTTTAGGCAGAATGGGCGATAAAATGCAAGTGGATATAACTGCCCCCACGCTGGCTCAATTTGGTTTTGGTTTTTCAGGCAGCCTGAAAACACAAGGTTTTATTGCCGATGATTTTCAACATTTAAAAGCGAATTTGCACGGCAATGCCGACAATTTTGCGTTTAAAGATATAGTGAAATTACAAAAATTAAATTTCGATATTGTGGCGTCGCCTGACCAAACCGCACCCTTAAAAGTGGCGTTGGACGGCAATCATTTAACCGTGCCGAGCGTGAATATCAGCACGGTGAAAATCGACTTAAACGGCACGCAGGCGGCTCACAACTTAACCGCATTTGCCGATTTAGTGGCGTTAGACAAACCCTATCGAACCGATATTGCGGCCAACGGCGGCTTGGATAAAGATTATAACTGGCATGGCGTTATGTCGAAATTAAATGCAAGTGGCACAGTCGATTTGGCATTAGAAAGCCCTGTCAAACTCATCGCAGGCAGTCAGTTAGTGGAATTAGGTCAAGCGAAATGGCGTGTGTTTGGCGGCGGTTTAAATTTGCAGCATTTTTCATGGCGACAAAAAGGTGGCATCAAAACGCAAGGCAAGGCGGACAATATTCAACTGTCGCATTTGAAAAACATTGTCGCTATGCCTGTGGAGCAAAATTTGGTATTAAACGCCGACTGGAATGTGCAGTATGACCAAAACGCACAAGGCACGCTTTCCATTCGCCGCGTGTCGGGCGATATTACCCTGCCGAATAAAAAACGCACGCTGGGTTTAGACAAATTAGAATTTGACGCACGCTTATTTGCAAATAAAATCAGCAATAAACTGATTGCCGAAACCGCTTTTGGTCATGCGGACGCAACACTCGATATTGCCCAAACATTTGGCGATAATATTCTTGCCGCACCCATTTCAGGCAGCCTGAAATTATTGAATGTGGATTTATCCAAAATCAAAGCCTTTCTGCCGCCCGATATGGATTTGGGGGGCAATTTGAGTGCGAATACCGATATTCGCGGCACAGTGGGCGATCCTTTGTTGTCAGGGCATTTAGACGCAGAAAAACTCCGCTACATTCAATGGAGTACGGGCGTTGTGGTGAATAATGGCACACTCAAATCACGATTTGACGGCAATCGTTGGGTGATTGACCAGTTGGCGTTTATCAACCAACGCACGGGCGGCAAAATGGAGATTACGGGCGAAGTGGTTCGCACAGGTTTTCAGCCAGACGCTCGCTTAAAAGTGCTGTTTAATCAATACCCCGTGCTGCGACACCCTGACCGCCGCGTTACCATTAGTGGCGGTGCGGATATTCATTATGCAGATAATTTGGGCTTGGCTTTGACGGGCGATTTGAAATTAGACGAAGCCCAGTTTGACTTTCCCAAAGCGAGTATGCCCAAAGTCGATGACGATGTCATTGTATTAGGCGATGAACCCAAAGCCCAAAGCAATCCCCTATTGTTGGCGATTGATTTGAATTTGGATTTGAATGACGCATTCACCTTTTCAGGTCAAGGCTTAAATGTGGTGATGGGCGGCAAATTGAACTTAAACGCACGCCCCAAAGAAGACATAAAACTATTAGGCACGGTGAATGTGGTTTCGGGCAGATACAAAGCCTACGGACAAGATTTGGAAATTCAAAAAGGACAAATCACCTTTGTGGGAGCAATCGACAACCCAGCGTTAAACATTCGCGCCGTTCGCCGTTTATCGCCAGTGGGAGCAGGCGTGGAAGTTACAGGCTTTTTAGCCAAACCCAGAGCGGTGTTAGTGGCAGACGAAGCCATGAGCGACAAAGACAAATTAGCGTGGTTGGTATTAGGCAGACCTGCCGCAGGTGGCGATGACGCAGCGTTAGCCGCCGCCGCAGGTTCTATGCTGGCAGGCGGCATTAACAACAAAATCGGCTTATTTGACGACATAGGCTTATCTTCCCGCGAAACCCGCAACAGCAACACAGGCGAAGTCAATCCCGCCGAACAAATGGTGAATGTCGGCAAACATTTAAGCAACCGCCTATACTTGGGCTATGAATACGGCTTAAACAGCACCACACAAGCGGTGAAAATGGTGTATCAATTAAGTAAATCCGTACAAGTCATCGGACGAGCAGGCACAGACTCATCAGGCGGCGAGATAAGGTATAGTAAAAGGTTTGATTAAAATCTGTTCAGGCTGCCTGAAATTTGTTTATTAGTCTTGTCAATAAAAATATTTTATTATCATAATTTTTACAACCACGCCAAAGGGTAATACCATAATTGTCGGTTATACGGCAATAATTCATCGGTAGCACAAATCACTAATCCTGTTTGTGCTTGTAAATTTATTTTTTCTAATACGCCAAAATTTTTATGTGCGTCTTGTGGGGTTTTGGCTTTTTTAATTTCCACGGGAATGGCTTGATTTTGATTAACAAACAGTAAATCAATTTCTTTTTTATCACTATCACGATAATAAAATAAATTAGGTTCAATTCCTGCATTGTAATAACTTTTAATAATTTCGCTAACCACAAATGTTTCTAAAAAAGCACCGTCCATTGCACCGTTTTCCAAAGTTTGGGCATTCGGCCAACGGCATAAATAAGCGGCTAAACCTGTATCCATAAAATATATTTTAGGTGTTTTAACTAACCTTTTGGAAATATTATTAAAATACGGACGCAAAATAAAAATAATGCCAGAGCGTTCTAATATAGAAACCCATTCTTTAATGGTGGGTGCAGAAACACCGATTGCATTGGCAATGTCGTTATAGTTTAATTGTTGTGCGGTGCGTGCCGCCATATAAACTAAAAAATCATAAAATTCATTTAATTTACCAATTTGCGATAAATCTTTTATATCTCGTTCTAAATATGTATTGACATAATTCATATAATAACGATTATGGTCGATATGCTCACTAATTATTTTGGGCATTGAACCACGAAAAATATTTTCATAAATTTTTTTAATTGTTTTTTTGGGATATTGAGAAAATAATTGTTGCCGTTCTTTAATGGTATTTATGTCAGGCGAAAATAAATGTTTTTCTTGACCGTTGATTTCGGATTGCGATAATCCTGCCATTTCAAAAATCGCAATTCTGCCTGCTAATGTTTCTGCTACATTCTTCATCATTTTGAATTTTTGCGAACCTGTCAGCCAAAATAAACCGTTATTTTTCTCACCACGCAAGGCTTTTTCATCAACAATGCGTTTGATTTCAATAAGTAAAGACGGAACGCGTTGAAATTCATCAATAATTAACGGCGGTGGATAGGTTTCAAAGAATAATGGCGGATCATTTTCTGCCAAGCGTTTGGCATTTCTATCGTCCAAACTAATATAATAGCGTGCGGGTTCTTTAATATGATACAGCATAGTTGATTTACCAACCTGCCTTGCACCGCATACCATAATTACAGGATAAGCATTTGAAGTATTAAGGATTTCTTCTTCTAAATGGCGTTTGATATACATTATCATATCCGATAAAAATAAAGTGAGACTTTATTTTACACAATAAAAAAGAATAAAACAATCTTTTCAGGCAGCCTGAAAAGGCAATGGCTTGTGATACAATAAGCGCTTTTCAGGCTGCCTGAAACTTTATAAGGACAAAAAAATGACTGATTTTAATAAAGCGTTTGACGCAGGTGATGTGGATAGCGGCATCATCAATATTGTGGTGGAAATCCCCGCTGGTTCTAACCACAAAATCGAATGGGACAGAAAAAATGCGGTGATGAAACTCGACCGTGTTGAACCCGAAATTTTTGCTAAACCCACGAACTACGGCTTTATTCCGCAAACTTTGGACGAAGACGGCGATGAGTTGGACGCTTTGATTATCACCGAACGCCCCCTGCCCACAGGCATTGTGTTAGAGGGCAAAATTTTGGGCGTGATGAAGTTTGTTGATGACGGCGAAGTTGATGACAAAATCATCGTGGTGCCGTCTGATGACCGCAATAACGGCAACGCTTACCAAACATTAGACGACTTGCCACAACAGTTAATCAAACAAATTGAATTTCACTTTAACCACTACAAAGACCTGAAAAAAGCAGGCACAACAAAAGTGGTGGCATTTGAAGGTGTGAATAGTGCCAAAGCGGTGATTAAATCTTCACAACAACGCTGGGAAAAACAGTAATTTTTTCGATGGAATAAGCGAATAGGGTGTTCAAAACCTTATCCGTTTTTTGTTTTCAGGCTGAAACCTTTGCAAAACTCAATCTAAAACAAAAAAAGTATTCGTTATAGGGTGGGCATTCCTGCCCACCACAACGCCGTAGGCGTTGATTATTTATTGATATTTAAGAAAATTCCGCTCTGTCGGGCGGTTGGTGGGCAAGAATGCCCACCCTATAACATTTGTATTTATTATATGGATAAATAGGTTTTACAAAGGTTTCAGGCTGCCTGAAACGAAGTTTGGCGAGCCATAAGGTGAAGTTAAAAAAAGAAACCCTGCTTTGTTGCCAAAGCAGGTAACCAAAATAAAAAGGAGTCAAAAAAGGAGATAAAATGTATCAAAAAACTGGTGCCCAGAAGAAGACTCGAACTTCCACACCCTTGCGGGCATTAGGACCTGAACCTAACGCGTCTACCAATTCCGCCATCTGGGCTTTTTGTCCATTGTTTTCAAGAACATACTTGAACACAATCGACTGTACTCAATCTGATATATAATAATCATCAAAGGACATTCGATTATAATTGCTTATAGGAATTTGTCAATATGCCAACACGCAAAAAAAATCTTCGTCGCCAAGACCAGTTTTATCAACGAGAAGTGGAAAAATACGGCAAACCCTTGCCCAGCCGCGAGTGGATTATTGAAATCCTTGAAAAAAATGGCGTTCCGCTGTCGGTGGGCGAGTTGGAAAAAGAATTGCACATTAAAAAAAGTGAGCGGGAAATTTTTGCCTATCGCTTAAATGCTATGGTGCGAGACGGGCAGATTCATATCAATCGGCGGGGGGGCGTGTGCGTTGCCGATAAAATTGATTTGGTAAAATGCACCGTAATTGGGCATAAAGACGGTTACGGTTTTGCTTGTCCATTAGACGGTGGCGAAGATTTTGCGTTAAGCGAAAAACAAATGCGAACGCTGATGCACGGCGACACGATTGCCATTCGCCCAACTGGATTTGACCGCCGTGGCAAGCGATTGGGGCGGGTGTTGG
>JAFWTP010000103.1 GCA_017518845.1 Neisseriaceae bacterium | reverse complement strand
TTGGATGTATCCGCCGTGAAGTTGCGTGATGGATGTGGCGCCAAATCCGTAGACCTGTCCCGTGGTTTCGGCGGTGCAGTAACCCTGAAAATTGCGTTTCAGATTGCCGTTTTTGGCGGCTATGCTGAGGGCGTCGTCGGGTTTGCAATAATGATCCATTCCTATAAAGTTGTAACCCGACGATGTAAGAGTCTGATTGGCAGATACAAAGGCGTGAAGTTTTTGGTCGGCATCGGGCAAGCCGAGTTTTTCGAGCGCCTTTTGAGCGGGTTTTACCCACGGCACGTGAGCGTAGGGAAATGTTACAATGCGGTCGGCATCACATTCAGCGGCACGTTTGGCGGCGGCGGTAAACGATTCGGGCGTTTGACCGGGAAGTCCGTAAACGAGGTCGATGTTGATGCCTTTCATTCCAAGCGAGTGCATATACGCAACTAACTGTTTTACATCGTGTTTTGGCTCGCGGCGGTTGATATTTTTAAGCACAACGGGGTCAAAATCCTGAATGCCGAGACTCAGACGGTTGAACCCTGCCGAGGCGTAGTTGTCGATGTCGGCGAAATCCATATATGCGGGGTTACATTCCATTGCAATTTCGGCGTTTGGAGCAAATTTGAACACGCTGCGGAATTTGTCCATAACCTTTTTTATTATGCTGAAATCCAATGCGTTGGGAGTTCCTCCGCCCCAATGAACCTGCGTAACGTTGCGTTTTTTATCGATTAATGCCGACACGGTGTCAATCTCTTTTAAAAGTGCTGTTATATAGCGGTTTAACCGGTTTTTGTCGCTATTGAAAAAAGTGGTGCAACCGCAGAAATTGCACAGTTGCGGACAAAACGGAATATGCACGTAGAGCGAAATATTCTGCGGATTTTGACTGTTGGAGATGGTTATCTGCTCTTTATAAACGTCGTTGTTGACGCTGCTATTGAAAAGGTTTGCTGGCGGATAACTTGTGTAACGCGGTGCGCGTGTCTCATATTTTTTTATAAACTCTATATCCATTTTATCGTGTAAATATTTCTTTTGCTTTTTTTACAAAAAATTTGGCGTTTTCAAAAGGAGTTTCAGGCAAAACTCCGTGACCAAGGTTGAAAATCCATTTTGGGTTTTCTTCGGCAAATGGTTTGTATTTTTGTAACTCTGTTTCTATTTGATTTTCAGATGATAACAATATCCGTGGGTCAAAATTGCCTTCAATTTCAATTTCTTTGTGAAGAAGTTTTCGCGCGGTGTAAATATCTGTTTGCCAATCGATTGAAATGTAGTCGCAAACGTCTGGCGTAATAGTAGAGATGCCTGCTCCGATACCTTTGGCAAAGTAGAAAAACTTGCGGTTTAATGCTCTAACCGCTGCGCAAACTTTTTTAACCGATGGTAAAAATATCTGATTATAAATACTATACGGAATATTTCCGCAATTGCTTTCAAACAATCTAAAACAATCAGCGCCGTGACGTATTTGCTGTCGCGCATACTCGATGGTAATGGCGGTAACGGTGTCAACAATTTTTTCGGTTGCCTTTTGGTTGTTGATTATAAACCTTTCGGCATTGCGAAAATCACTTTTAGTGCCCAATCCTTCAAGCATATAGAGCAAAACAGTCAAAGGTCCTCCGCAGAA
>JAFWTP010000005.1 GCA_017518845.1 Neisseriaceae bacterium | reverse complement strand
TATTCTCTGGGTGGCAACAAACAAAGCAAAAAACAACCCACCACCACCAGCACGGTTTTTCAGCCCGTGAAAACCACTTTACCACAACGCAGCGAAAAACCCGCCAATATCGTGCAGAGCAATCGCACGGTTATGGACGCGGCAGAATGTTTGGAACAACACATTGCCAAAGATTTTAACCTGCCGCGTAATTTTTATACCACGCAGGATTACGATGACGGGGCGGCAACCGTGTTGCTGATTAACCCTGCCACAGGCAAAAGCGGTTTGTATATTGACATTGTGCCGCACAACGCAGGTTCGCAATTATTGCTGTATCAAAATCGGGCAACCATTTCGGCGGCGTGGAAGAAGTTGCCTGAAAAATGTCGATAAGCCCTTGTCTGAACAAGTCATTTTATGAGAAAATCGCCCCTTACTTTTGAAAAATAATTTCCAAAGGGAAAAACAATGGCAAAAGAAACTTCAATGGGCTTGGCATTAAAAGCCGCAGTCGGCACATTGAGCAAAAAAAAGCAAACCGAATTGATTGCTGAATATATCTACAAAAAATACGATGTATTCAGCCGTTTCAAACCGTTAGCCGTAGGCATAGACCAAGACTTAATCAAAGCCATGCCGCAATATGACGCGGCGTTGATTATGCGTGTGTTGTCGAATCACTGTCGCCGTCCGCGTTACATTAAGGCACTTGCCAAAGGCGGCAAACGCTTTGATTTGCACAACCGTTTCAAAGGCGAAATTACTGCCGAAGAACAAGCCGTAGCACAACAACACCCATGTATGCAAACGGCAAATCCGCCTGCAACAGAAAATAACGCCGCCGAAAATGTGGCGAGCGAAAACAACGAAACACCTGTTGTGCCAGCAGAATAATCTCTCCTTTTAAATGGTTGGCCGTCTTTTATAAGACGGCTTTTTTTGTATTCAGGCTGCCTGAAAAACGGTTTATAGTCATTAAACTTCAAAACACTAATGCGTTAGCGAGTCTTGTCGTATTGTTCATACTGTCTTCGTCTCGCTGCCTGTTATTGTTTTAAAGTTTAGCGACTATATTTTGATACAATTCAACCTTTTCAGGCTGCCTGAAAGATAAGAAAGAAACCAATATGCTACTTAATCTGACGCTCAAAAACTTTGTGATTGTTGATGAATTGCAACTGTCGTTTGACGGCAGTTTTACCGTGCTCACAGGCGAAACGGGGGCAGGGAAGTCGATTATTTTGGACGCAATCGGGCTTTTATTGGGCGATAAGGCGGATTTTTCGCAAATTCGGCACGGCGAAACGGAAGCCAAATTATCGGCTTTGTTTGCGATTGAAAACCTGACTAATGTGCAAAATATTTTAATAGAACAAGGATTTAGCGAAGAATTATGTGATGAAATGGTCATCAGTCGCACCATTTTGGCAAATGGGCGAAGTCGCAATTTTATCAACGGACAGGCGGCAACGCTGGCACAACTGAAACAAATCGGCGAAATATTGATTGATATTCACGGTCAGCACGCTCATTATTCTTTGATGAATGAAAACGAACAGCGGCATATTTTGGATTCGTTTTCAGGCAGCCTGAAAACCGCAGAAAGCGTGAAAACTGCTTTTCAAGATTATCAAAATGCACAGCAAGCCTTGACGGACGCACAAAACAATGCCGATGAATTAGCCGAACGCCAAGAACGCTTGGCATGGCAACACAAAGAATTGTTGGAATTAGCCCCCAAAGCGGGCGAATGGCAGGATTTGTCGGCACAATACGATATTTTATCGCACGCCGCTGATATTCAAACCGCCGCAAACAACGGCTATCAACTGATTGACGGCGATAATGGTCTATCAACACTGCTTCATCGTTGTGTGCGACAAATTGAAGATTTGGCACATATTGAACCGCAATTTCAAGAAAGTTTAAGCATTTTAGCGTCAGTTGAAGCAGAAATCGGCGAAGTTAGCAGCATTTTGCGTGCCGTTAGCAACAAAAGCGAATTAGACCCACAGGAATTAGCCGAATGCGAAGGCAGAATGAGTGCTTTATCGGCGGCGGCAAAAAAATTCCGTTGCGATGAAGATGGGCTGCCTGAAAAATTAGCGGAAATCGAACAAAAACTGCACAATTTAAATGCGAGTGTCGATATGGAAAAATTGCAACAGCAAGTTTCTGAATGTTTGGCTGTGTATCAAAAGCAGGCGGCTCAATTATCGCAACAACGAAAAGACGGAGCACAACGCTTATCAAACGAAGTAGAGCAGAATTTACAGCGTTTGGCAATGCAAAAAGCACGCTTTCAGGTAGCCTTAACGCCTGTATCCGAGCCGAATTTGCACGGCAATGAGAAAATTCAATACCAAATCGACACCACAATGAGTGGCGTTCTGCGTGCGTTAGCCAAAACCGCGTCAGGCGGCGAATTGGCACGCATTAGTTTGGCAGTGCAAGTCGCCGCAGGACGAGCCACTACCGTGCCAACCTTGATTTTTGACGAAGTCGATAGCGGCATCGGCGGCGGCGTGGCAGATAAAGTAGGACAGAGTTTGCGACAATTAAGCCAAAATTATCAAGTACTTGCCATCACCCATTTAGCCCAAGTCGCGTCTTACGCCGATTGCCATTGGCAGGTTACAAAAAGCCAAAAAGATAATCAAATTATTAGTAAAATCAATATATTAGACAAAGAAAATCGCATTGACGAAATCGCCCGTATGATAGGCGGCGAAAAAATCACCGCAACCACACGCAACAATGCCCAAGAAATGCTGAAAAATGCACAGGAGAAATAGGTTTCAGGCAGCCTGAAAAGCGAAATAAAAACGCGTGGGCAATGAGATTGCCACGCCTTGCAAAGCAAGGCTCGCAACGACACAGGCGTAAGCGACAAGTCGCTAACGCCTGTCTGTCGATTTGCCCACCTACGCGTGTTACAATTTTACTCTTCCGCTTTTTTAACCACTTCGCCTATGCGATTGATATAAAACCAATCTCCATTTTGATTTACTTTGGCAATGCCGTCTTCAAAAGTTCCTGCAAAATCATATTCAAATGGAATGATTTGTTTTCCTTGTTTGTTGATATAACCCCTTTTACCGTCTTTTTTGGCAGGGTATAAACCGCCGCCCAACGAGCCGATAAATTCGTATTGTAAGGGTATGATTTCTTTGCCATTGACATCAATCACGCCGTATTTGTGGTCTCTGGTAACCACCGACAAACCTTCTTGCAAACAAGCAACTTTGGTGTAATTTTCGACTTTGGGGCGAATACATTCCGCATTTGCCCAAGATACAAGCAATAAAGACAAGGCAATACACGAGTGAGCAATTTTCATTTTAATCTTCCTAATGTGAGTGAAAACATTTTGCCTGATTTATTTCCCAAACCATTTTTGACGCAGTTGTTCATACACACCGCTTGCTTGAATATTTTGCAAGCCAGTATTGATTTTGGACAACAATTCATCATCACGATTTTTGCGTACCGCAACACCATATTCTTCTTTTTCAAAAGACGGGTCAATGATGGTGCGGAAAGTAACCGCATAATTATTATCCACAAAAAATTGAATAACGCCGTTATCGCCAACGGTGGCTTCAACATTGCCCTGTGCCAACTCTTCTAATGCAGCGGGTAAAGATTCCAAGCGTTTGATTTTATTGCTATTTGCCCCTTGTATCTTTTGCAACAATTCATCACTCACCGATTCGGTTTGTACCGACACCGATTTATTTTTTAAGTCGTCAATCGATTTAATGGCAACATTGTCGCCTTTAACCGCAATCATTTGTGTGGCTTCAAAATAAGGATTAGAAAAATCCATTTTTTGTTTGCGTTCTTCGGTAATGGTAACGCTGGCTACGATTAAATCGTATTCTTTGCTGTCCAAACGCTCAAAAATGCCTTCCCACGGCACGGCGTTAAATTGAAATTTAATGCCTTGGTTATTGCCAATCGCCGTCATTAAATCCACAGAAAAGCCGATAATGTCGCCTTTTTCATCTTGAAATTCAAAGGGAGAAAAGGTGGCATCGACTGCCACTTTATAGGTGTTTTTGTCAAGAGCAACAGGCTTTGGCTCAACAGTGGGAGCCACTGGTGTGCTTTGCGTTGATTCAGATTGCGAGCAAGCCACGCAAACAGTTAGCACGCACAAAGAAAAAAATCTTTTGCCATATTTCAGAAGTTTCATCATCAACTCGCTCAAAAAAGCATATTAACTAAATCTGATATTCTACCACATAGTTAAAATTTATTTGCTGTTTTCCGTGCTGTTGTGAATCAATTTATTGTATATTTTTGTGCTTGATATTGCAGGAAAAAAGCGTACGGGTAAAAAAATTTTCGTACAGGGCATTCTTTGTCAAGAATGCCCCGTAATAGTACTATTACGGGAAGACTGGGAGACAAAAGAAAAAAAGCCCTGCGGCGTGTGCGTTGGGCGTGGGGTGTTTCAGGCTGCCTGAAAATGTATTAAACCTACACCTGCTGAAAACAAAGAAAACGACAGATAATTTTATTCTGTCGTTTTCTTTTCAGGCTGCCTGAAAATATTGAGCAATCAATAGCGTAACAACATGGCACCCCAAGCGAAGCCGCCGCCTATGCCTTCTAATAATAAGTGTTGTCCGCGTTGAATTTTGCCTGACTGAATGTCGTAATCCAACGCCAAAGGAATAGACGCGGCGGAAGTATTGGCGTGTTCGGCTACGGTTAAAATCACCTTTTCGGGCGGCAGTTTCAAGTGTTTGGCAGTGGCATCAATAATGCGGCTGTTGGCTTGGTGTGGCACCAACCAGTCGATTTTTTCCGCAGGAAAGTTTGCCGCTTCAATCGTTTCTTTGGCAACTTCGGACAAGGCTTTGACGGCAAACTTAAACACCGCCTGCCCGTCCATATTGATAAACTTCGCCCCCGTCCAGTCGCCATTATTCATTCTACCGTCCATATGCAGCACAGACGCAAATTCGCCGTCCGCATACATTTTAGAACACAGAATACCTGGCTCATCGCTGGCACCCAACACGGCTGCACCTGCACCATCGCCAAACAAAACGCAGGTATTGCGGTCTTGCCAATTCACAATACGGCTTAATGTTTCCGCACCGATAATCAATGCTTTTTTGCATAAACCGCCGCGAATATAAGCGTCTGCCATAGTCATGGCATACATAAAGCCCGCACAGGCTGCCTGAATATCAAACGCAGGACAGCGGTTGGTAATGCCCAACTTCTGTTGCACCAAGCACGCGGTGGAAGGAAAGGCATAATCGCCCGTAACCGTGCCGACAATAATTAAGTCAATTTCATTCGGGTCAGTATTCGCCTGTTGCAAAGCGTTGCGAGCGGCTTTCACGGCTAAATCGCTGGTATTTTCATCATCAGCCGCCAAATGGCGTGCTTTAATGCCCGTGCGTTGGAAAATCCACTCGTCCGAAGTTTCCACTATTTGGGCTAAATCATCGTTGCTCACACGCTTGGCAGGCAGAAAACTGCCCACACCTAAAATTCGAGAATAAGTCATTGTGATTGTGTTCAAAAAGGTAAAAGGTAGAATGATAGGGCGAATGGGACAATTTGTCTATTTAATATTATGACTTTTTCAGGCAGCCTGAAAATTTGAATGAGAACGCGTAGGCGATAAATTGCCACCCGATGAGCCTACAATAAAACAAATCACATTCATTTATTGCGTATAAATTAGCGTTTGCTAAAATACGCAAATGCCATATGGGACAATCTTTCAGGCTGCCTGAAAAAATATATTAGATTGCTTTTCTTTATCTTTTTGGGCTGTGATTTAGTTTATGGATATGTTATAATCGGTCAATTTAGCAAATTCGTTTGCGTTTTTAATAACAGAAATTAAGCGGCGGTTGTGCCGTTTCTCACAAGGAACATACAGATGTTGGCAAACTACCTACCCGTGTTGGTGTTCATTATCGTGGGCATTGTGGCGGGTGCTGTGTTGTTATTTTTGGGTTATATCTTGGGGCCGCAAC
>JAFWTP010000004.1 GCA_017518845.1 Neisseriaceae bacterium | reverse complement strand
GGTGCTGCAACTGCAAATGACACGGTTGATTTTCTTCGTGATTGACTGCGGCTAAAAATACGCTCGACAAACGGTCGAAAGTTAAAACGCCGTCTGGTTTTTCGTATTGAATGTGTTTGCTTTGCGATGCTTTTTTCAGGCTGCCTGAATCGCCATTGCCGTGGTGTTGTAGCGTCCAAGGCGCGTTGCCACGCATAATAAATGCGTCAAATGCGGCATACATTGAACCGCCCCACAAACCCCATTTGAACGCAGGACGCACATTGCGTGCCTTGTGTAACTCTTGATACAAAGCACTTCGTTTGAAAATTTCACCAAATGAGCGGGCTTCCACCGATGATTCGTAACTCTCTTGCGATTCTTGCAACACTTCCATAACCGCTTCGGCGGCGAGCATACCCGACTTCATTGCTGTGTGCGAGCCTTTAATACGCGGCATATTCAAAAAGCCAGCGTCATCGCCCACCAGAACGCCACCTGCAAACGACAATTTTGGCAAGCACTGCAAACCGCCTTCAACCAACGCTCTGGCACCGTAGGCAATACGGCGACCGCCGTCCAACATTTTTTTGATTTCAGGGTGCGTTTTTAGGCGTTGCATTTCTTCAAATGGCGAGAGATACGGATTGGCATAATCCAAGCCCACCACAAGCCCAATCAGCACCTTATTATCTTCCCAATGGTAAATAAACGAACCGCCGTAAGTTTTTGAATCCAAAGGAAAACCAATGGTATGCATCACCAAACCTTGTTGATGATTTTCAGGTTTGACTTCCCACACTTCCTTAATGCCCAAACCGTAAGTTTGCGGCTGACTGTCTCTATCCAAAGCGAATTGAGCGATGAGTTTTTTGCCCAAAGAACCACGACAGCCCTCGGCAAAAATGGTTTGTTGAGCCAACAATTCCATACCAGCTTGGAAATTATCAGTAGGCTCACCGTCTTTGCCCACACCCATATCGCCAGTAACAATGCCTTTAACCGAACCGTCTGCGTGATACAGCACATCGTAGGCGGCAAAACCAGGATAGATTTCCACGCCCATTTGTTCGGCTTGTTCGGCTAACCAACGGCACAGCACGCCTAAACTCGCAATATAAAAACCGTGATTGTGCATAGCAGGCGGCACAACAGGAATTTTGAACGCTTTATTTTTGGTTAAATACAACACCTTATCGTCTTTGACTTCGCAGGTGAGCGGTGCATTTTTTTCTTTCCAGTCAGGGATTAACTCGTTCAAATAAACAGGGTCAATCACCGCACCAGACATGGTATGAGCCCCCACTTCGGACGCTTTTTCTACCACACAAACGGAAACTTCGCGATTTTTTTCCGCTGCCAACTGTTTCAAACGGATTGCCGCCGACAAGCCCGCAGGCCCTGCACCAACAATCACCACATCAAATTGCATTTGATCGCGTTCAATGGTTTCGTTCATAGCGTATTCCTTTTGTTTCGTTTGTGGTATCGGCTTTGATTTTACCGTACAAACCGCTTAAAAACATAATATAGTCGCTAAACTTCAAAACACTCATTTGTTGGCACGCTTTGCTGTATTATTTCTGCTTAAAAACATAATATAAAAGCCACCTTACGGCGTTTCAGGCTGCCTGAAAAGTGTGGAAATAAGATACAGACTGCATTAAAAAAGCGTTATAGTCAAACAACTTCAAAATTGAAATGCTTATGGCGTGTCTTGCCGTATTATTTATACTGTCGCAGCCAATGCCGCCTGTTTCACTTTTGAATTTATTTGACCATATCCTTGCTAACGCTTTGTATTAAATGGCTTTGTCTGATGCGGGGATTTCTGGGTCAGGAATGTACAGCAGTGGATCAATTTTTTGTGTGGATTGTTCCACTGCTTGATTGATGGCAGGATCTTGCGGTGCTTCAACCACGGCAAAGGTTTCAGTGGGTTTGGTTTCCACTTTTTTGGTGTGTAGGCGTTCTAATCGTACTTTGGTAACGCCGCGTTTGACAAAGCCTAATTCATTGGCGGCGGAGTAGGATAAGTCGATCACGCGTTTGCCGACATACGGACCGCGGTCATTGACGCGTACAATCACACTTTTGCCGTTGGACAAATTGGTTACACGCAAACGCGTGTTCATTGGTAATGTGCGGTGTGCGGCGGTTAAGGCGTAAGTGTTAAAGCGTTCGCCTGATGCGGTTTTTCTGCCGTGAAATTTGCCGCCATACCAAGACGC
>JAFWTP010000102.1 GCA_017518845.1 Neisseriaceae bacterium | reverse complement strand
TTAACTTAATCAGTGAAGAAGAGTTAAAATTCGTCCAAAATGAATTAAACAACCGACCAAGAAAAACATTAGGCTGGCGAACGCCGAAAGAAGTCTTTACTCAACACTTAAAGTGTTGCACTTGAAACTTTAATCCGCCCTACCTGAAAATGTGTTCTATATTCTTTGTGAATTTAATAATTCCATAAATCCAGATTTTAATTCTTGCAAATTCTGAAATCTTCTTTCCATATTTGAATTTAAACCTTTTGATAAAAAATTGTTGCTTTGGTTTCCTATATTTGTTTTACCAGTTGCGACAAAATATAACAATCTTGTTAATGCAAATGTTTCATGTAACTTATTGTAATTATTAAACCCTATTCTTTGTAAATCAGATAAATCATTAAAATTACCTTTAAGTTCAGTAGATGGATTTGTTAAGTTGCTTTCGTCTATTTTGATAAGTCCAAAATCAGATATTTTACAAACAATACAATCATCATATATTTTTAAAAGAATATTATTTGGACTTAAATCTCTATGAAGTATATTTTTACTCCATAAATATTCTATTGCCTTTATAATCTGTAATCCTATATTTCTTCTAATATCTTTTGGAATCGTATTATTATTTCTATTTATATAATTAAATAATGTAAAATCCATATATTCCATAGTGTATTCATATTTTACATTGTCGAATTTATAAACTTCTAAAACATAGGGACTTTTTAATTTTTTCATATAATCAAATTCTCGAATAAACCTTTCTTTTTCTTTATCGTTAATGTCTTTTTTGGCTCTTTTTATACAAAAAAACTTATCATAATCTAAATCTTTGTATTCAAATACTTGTGCATATGAGCCTTCTCCCAGTAGTTTTAGGTTAAATGGTACAGAAGATTTAGAACTTTTAGTATGCGTATTATTTCGATTAAATATAGGAATTTTATAATATAATTTCACCTTTTTCATGCCGATAGGCAAAGTGCTACCATAAGAATCTTCTAAAAAACCCAAACAATCATCAAATAACTTACGATATTCTTTATCTATTGAAAAAGAAAATTCAGTATTTTTAAAATTATCTTCCATTTCAATGGCAATTTCAATGGCATTTTTTAATGTTCTGCTACTTTCTGCCCAAAAATGCCTATTACTTGTTTCTGTAGCTGGTAATCTACTATTCATAGCGTTAAAAGAATTTATTATTTCATTATGTAATGTAGAAAAAATACAGATAATTTCATCATGATTAAATGATGAATACAGTTCTCTATACATATCACTATCATTAGAATTTGGTAACTCAATATTCAATAATGATGAATACAGTTCTGAAGATAGTGCCTTTACATTATCATTTGGTAAGCGTTTTAATATTATGGCAATATAATTTTCTAACTCTAAATTATCCATAAAATTTCCTGTCTAAATTCTATCGTACGCTAAATTTTCTAATTATTGTTTTATTTATTCATTCCTATTGGGGCTGCCTGAAATTATGTTTATAAACGCCTTACGGCGTTTTGGTGGGCAAGAATGCCCACCCTATAATCCAAGCCTATGGCTTGGCGGTGGGTTGAAGACCCACCCTACTTAATCTCTTGCCGCAATCGTTCCCATTCTTTGTTTCAGGCTGCCTGAATGTCCGAATAGGGCGTTGTAGTACATGGCGTTGGTCATCACTTTTTTCACATAATCGCGGGTTTCGTTAAAGGGTATGGTTTCGGCATAAATTGCTCCTTCCAGTGGCACATTCGCTTGCCATTTTTTCGCTCGTGCAGGGCCTGCGTTGTAGCCTGCTGTGGCTAAAACTTCGTGTCCTAATTTGTTGCGTCCGTCTGCCAAATACCAAGTGCCCATTTGAATATTGGTGTTAATGTCGTTAATGTCGTAATCGGACACGCCGATTTGTTTGGCAATCAATCGTGCTGTGGCAGGCATAATTTGCATTAAGCCGCTTGCACCCACGCCGCTTTGGGCGGTCATCATAAAACGACTTTCTTGGCGGATTAAGCCATATACCCATGCTGGGTCTATGCCGTTTTGTTGTGCATAATATTGCGTGGTGTCGCGATACGGCGATAGATAACGCAAATCGAAATTCAAAAGTTCATTGGTTTTATCTGCACTGTAAATCGCCATTTCGTAAAAGCCTATGTCGTTGGCTAATTGGGCAGACGCAATGAGATTGGCTTCGTCAAAGTCGGCAACGGTGTATCGCCATTGTAAGCCTGCGGCAACCCGCATATCGCGTCCGCCGCCACGATTGGATTCTTCAAACAAGACTAATGCTTGATTGATATGTTTGTCTTGTAATATATTGTTAATTAAGGGAATTTGTGCTTCTGCATTATTTTTGGCATTCAAAGGTATGCCTAATTCTTCTTGCGACAGGACGGCGTAAAAATTGCGTCCGCTTGCTGCGGCTGATTGATATAAGGCGGTTGCGTCTTTGCCGTTTGCCGCTAACGCTCTGCCACGCCAGTATTGCCAAGTTGGGCTGTTTTGCAATTCGTCAGGCATTTGTTCGATGATGGTTTGCAACCTATCCCAACGGTGCAAACGCAGTGCGGCTCGGGCATACCATTCCCATTGTTCGTGGGTGAAAAATTGCGGATTGCCTGCCTGAAAATGGCTTAAAGCAGCAGGCATATTCAAATCTTTGGCGGCAGATAAGCCCAAAATACCGTGTGCAAAGGCTTTTTCATCGGCTTTCAGGCTGCCTGAAATATGTTGAAATTGCGTGGCAACATTGCCCTT
The DNA here is from genome assembly GCA_017518845.1 of Neisseriaceae bacterium. Lineage (GTDB taxonomy): Bacteria > Pseudomonadota > Gammaproteobacteria > Burkholderiales > Neisseriaceae > RGIG9985. The sequence continues at coordinate 14,807 of JAFWTP010000102.1, read as the reverse complement.
ATTGCGTGCCGTTGGCGAAACAATGCCGTGTAACGCCGCCGCATTGCCTGCACGCGTGCCATTCGGCTGCATCATGCTGGTGCTTTTGGTTTTAACCTTTTTCTTGCCTTTTTTGTGAATTTGCGTTTGCGTGCGAACAGGAATGCCTAATTGAGCAGGCAAGGGTTCGCCGATGGCATTCGCTAATGCTCGTGCGTCTGTGGTTTTGTTGTAAGCAAGCGACACCCACACCCGCCGCCAAATATCGTCTTTATTTAGGCTGCCTGAATAGGCAGCGGCGGTAATCAATTTAACGCAACCTGCGGGCAGATTGTCGTTTGATTTGGCTTGTATGGCGGCTTCAACCGAAATGGTTTTGGTTTGGGTGATATTCATTAACTCGTTGTAACAGTTAATGTTTTTGCTGCGAGCGGTGTCGGGCAATAAGTCGTATTGCACCGCAAAGGTTTCCCAGTCGGCGTTTTCACCTAATTGAACAAGCCACGCTTGCCGCAAATTGTTTTTTAAGGCATTTGGCGAAGTGTTGTCGGCTAAATAATCGGCTGCCTGAAAATTGTCGCCCGATTTCACCGCATTCATCGCATTGCGGTAGCGATAAAAATTGTCGATTAAGGCTTGGCGATCGCTGGCATTCGCAAAATGTGGCAGGTGATAATGGTAATTTTTGGGCGTTTCAATTTTGGTTTCAGCCACAGGAGCGACTTCGTCCTTTGCAGGCGGAGCAGAACACGCCGCCAAAATAAGCAACAAGGCAAGAAGTGAAATTTTGTTTAAGTTTTTGTTTTTCATAGTTAATCTCTTTCGTTTTTGTCTGTTAATCAATTTCAGGCAGCCTGAATACTACATTTTAATGTTATTTTAGAAGTTCTGAAAGATTAAGTGAATGAAATCTTTCAGGCAGCCTGAAAACTATCTTCGCCAATACGCAGGTGTAAATAAAATAAACACCGTAACCACTTCTAAACGCCCAACCAGCATGACTACGCTGCACGAGATTTTTTGGAAATTGCTTAATCCCAACCATGATGAATGCGATGGGTCGGTAATCCCCAAAGCAGGGCCTGTGTTGGTAATGCAACTGACCACGGTACTCACGGCGGAGACAAAGTCAAAGCCGCTTGCCATTAAGATAAACGAAAACAGCACCACGCTGCCAAAATACACGCACACAAACGCTAACACCGTTAAAGCCGTGCGTTCGGGAATGTTTAAGTCGTTGATTTTCACCGTGCGAACCGCTTTCGGGTGCAACAAGAGTGTCATTTCGCGTAACATAAATTGCACCAACACAAGCAAGCGAATCATCTTAATGCCGCCGCCTGTTGAACCTGCATTCGCCAATACATTTGCCAAGAAAAACAACCACATAGAAGTGGCTAACGGCCACGCACCAAAGTTTTCCGTGCTGTAACCGCAAGCCGTGCCAATCGACACAATCGCAAACAGCGTATGACGAATGGCAGTGCCAAAATCGTAAAAATCTTTTGACCACAAAGAAAACGCCATAATCAGCGTGCTAATCACAATCAAAAACAGCGTAGAACGCACTTCCAAATCACGCCAATACACTTTCAGGCTGCGTTGTTGAAACACCGCAAAATGGTTGGTGAAACTCACTGCCCCCAACAGCATACCGCCAATCAAAATGCTTTCAATCAAGGGCGAATTAAAATACGCAATGCTGTCGCTGTGGGTAGAAAAACCGCCCAAAGCAATGCAGGACATAGCATGACACACCGCGTCAAACCAAGACATACCTGCCCAACGCAGGGCAAATAGAATGATGATGGTAAAAAGAATGTAAATCACCCACATACTTTTTGCCATTTGCCGCACGCGTGGCATAAAGCGACTGCCTTTATTTAAGCCCGACACTTCGGAGCGAAACAACTGCATACCGCCCACACCCAACATAGGCAAAATCGCCACTGCCAAGATAATAATGCCCAAGCCGCCAATCCAGTTAAGCAAATGTCGCCAAAAGTTCAAAGACGGAGCAAGTGTATCCAAACTGGCAATCATGGTTGCCCCCGTTGTGGTTAAGCCTGACACCGCTTCAAAATAGGCTTCAATCGGCGACATTTGCGGCACGGAAAAATAAAACGGCACGGCAGCCACTACCGAAAAGCCTACCCACAAGCCTGTTGCCAACAAAAAGCCGTCTCGCGTGCGTAATTCTTGTTTGAATTTCCAAGTGGCAAGCCACATAACCATAGACGAACAAAAAGCAAAGCCCGCCGCCCCCAAATGCACCCACATCAAGCCGTCCATATACAACCACGACACGATGGCAGGCACAAGCAGTATCGGCGAGAATAGCCAACTTAACTTGCTTAAAACATGTAAAACGGGCAGTAAGCGGTACATTTGTTTATTCCAAAATTGTTCAGGCAGCCTGAACGGTTTGTTTACTTTCTTTTAGAATTTTTGTCAAAAGTGCTTTTAACTCTCGAAGTTGTTTGGGTTCGTTATGTTTGACAGGTTTTTTATGTTTTTATAGGTTCTTTTTTTGTGTTTTTAATTTTTTCCCAAATGATTTCGAGTTTTTCATTCACAAAATCTATATCAAACTCTGTGGGGTCAAACGCTTCAACGCTTTCATAACCCAAACTTTTTAACCATTCAGCCGCATCTTGATATTCTTCATTATCTGGATTTTTAATCACTTCTAATAAATCCATATACCCCCAAACACCGCCTGAATCTTCCAGCGGACAAGCATTTTTGCCCTTAATGCACCACAAAGGCTGTGGCAGGGGTTTTTTGGGTTGATAGTTATCGTCTTCTAATGTGATTTTATGCTCCCAGTTGTCGCCAAAATCATAGGTATAATCTATTGATTTTTTTCCCAAATGCAACACATCGCACAAACGATATTCGCTGTAATCAAAGCAGTCTTCGTCCCAAAAATCATCATCTTCATCGTATTTTTTGTATTGCTTATAGCCATTATCATATATTTCAAACGCCGACAAATGATAACCTGCCCACTCCATTGTGTCTTGCACAATTTCATCAAATTGCTCTAATGTAATGGTGCGTGGCACAACCAAACGCCGCCAAATCGGCGGTTTGGCATTTTTAAGTTGAATTTTGACTAAATACAAACCGTCATCTTCTTTTTTTGCCATTTGACTTACTCCAAGTTTGGGGCGAACTATATTTCAGGCAGCCTGAAAAGTTATTTATTTTTCAATAAATCTAATAACTTACCGTGTATTCCTTGAAAACCGCCGTTACTCATCACCACAATATCATCGCCTGATTGTGCGTTTTGGATAATGGTATGCAACATTTCTTCAAAGTTTTCAAATACTTGTGCTTTATCGCCCAAGGGTTGTAAGGCTGCCTGAACATTCCAATCTATGCCGCCTGCGTAACAGAAAACTTTGTCTGCTAACGCCAAAGATGGGGCGATTTGCTCTTTCAGGGTGCCTATTTTCATTGTATTAGAACGCGGCTCTAACACGGCGATAATTCGCCCTGATTGTTTGCTGCGTTTGACACCGTCCAAAACGGTTGCAATCGCTGTGGGGTGATGAGCAAAGTCGTCATACACCGCCACACCGCCAACTTTGCCTTTTAATTCCATTCTGCGTTTCACGCTTTTAAATTGCGATAGGGCAAGGCAGGATTGCTTAATCGACACGCCCACAAATTGTGCGGCTAAAATCGCCGCCAATGCGTTTGCCTGATTGTGCCGCCCTGTTAAATCCCATTTAATTTCACCTATTTTCAGGCTGCCTGAAAAAATATCAAAACTGCCGTCTGCGTTATCCGCACAATGCAAAGCGTTGTTGTCATCAAAATATTGAACAGGTGTCCAGCAACCTTTATCCAACACCCTTTTCAGGCTGCCTGAAAGATTGTTTGCCACAACTTGCCCATTTGCAGGCACGGTGCGAATGAGATGATGAAACTGCGTTTCAATCGCCGCTAAATCAGGAAAAATATCGGCGTGGTCAAATTCCAAATTATTCAACACTGCCACAGTGGGGTGATAATGCACAAACTTGGAGCGTTTGTCGAAAAAGGCGGTGTCATACTCATCGGCTTCAATCACAAACAATTTTTTATCGCCTTTGGGTAGCCTTGCCGAAAGCGTAAAATTTTGCGGCACACCGCCGATGAGAAAACCAGGTTTGAGCCCAGCATATTCCAAAATCCACGCCAACATAGACGCAGTCGTGGTTTTGCCGTGCGTACCTGCCACAGCCAACACTGTTGCCGATTGCAAAATATTTTCAGCCAGCCATTGTGGCCCAGAAATATACGGCAATTTGCGGTTTAAAATTTCTTCAACCACAGGCATAGTGCGTTTGGCAACATTGCCGATGACAAAAATATCCGCAGGATTGTCGTCTAATTGCTCCGCGTCAAACCCTTCAATGGCGTGTATGCCCAACGCTTCCAACTGCGTACTCATCGGCGGATACATTTTATGGTCGCAACCCGTAACGGTAAAACCTGCTTCTTTCGCCAAAGCCGCCAACGACCCCATAAAAGTACCGCCAATGCCGATAATGTGAATGTGTTTCATTTTGTATGATTTGAAATATCAGAATGGTGCATTGTAACAAACACCGATTGAAAATGCTGTATTTGATTTTTGTAGGGTGGGCAACTTGTTGCCCACGCGTTTTAAAATAATTTTGTCCGTTACGGTGGGCAACAAGTTGCCCACCCTACGAAATATGATAAAGCCTTTATTTTTTCACAGCCGGCAATTCATCATACATTGCACGCAGGAGCTCGCAAAGAAACTCGCGGTTATCTACATCATCTACCAGAAGCATTTCTTTGGCGCCTTCGTATGGAAGTTCTTTCTGAGCATCGGGCATAAGGGCAACTGCAGCAGGAACCGGTTTTACAAGAAAACGGTCATCATAAATTCCGCCGACAATTTTGCTGCGATAATAAATTATGTACTCTCCCATCATTTTGCGGGCAGTCACATCTTCCAGGTCTGAAAGCTGATCCATTATAAAATCAAGATAATCTTTACTCGATGCCATTTTATTATCTCAATTCAGCAATAATCGGTTCGATGTATTTTTGTCAGAAATGTCATAAGAAGTGGCAATCATATTACACCGCCGACTCATCGGTTTCACCCGTGCGAATGCGTACCACATGTTCCAAGTTAGTAACAAAAATTTTGCCGTCCCCTGTTTTGCCTGTGTGGGCGGTTTGTACAATGGTATCAATCACTTTTTCCACTTCATCGTCCTGCACGGCAATGTCCATGCGGATTTTGGGCAGAAAATCCACAGCGTATTCTGCCCCGCGATAAATTTCGGTGTGTCCTTTTTGTCTGCCAAAGCCTTTCACTTCGGTAACGGTCATACCTTGCACGCCCACTTCCGACAAGGCTTCGCGTACATCGTCTAATTTAAACGGCTTGATAATGGCACTAATCATTTTCATATTTTTTTACTCCTAACAACCTTTCAGGCTGCCTGAAACGAACCTGCCCCAAGCAGGTGAAGTTAAAATCGTAGATTTAAAAAATGAACTATTGTAAGCGATTTTGGCTTATTCAATCAAACTTAAACCAGGCAATTCGGCAAAACTTCGGTTGCGGACAATGTGGCAAAATTGCGATAAATAAGAAGTGCCGCTGTCGTCCGCACGAATGGCGGCGTATAAATCGCTTCGCAAGCCTTTTTCTATGCGGTGTGCCGAGATATAACCTTTTGCAAATACGGCAAAACCGCCCAGTAGGGCAGGGCGGCAACGCCCCTTTTGCTGGCGACTAATTGCACCATCGCAATGGTTAATTCAGTGGTGCGGCGTTTGGGTGAAATACCTTTGGGTATCAATACCTTACGCAATAAATCTAACATATCATCAGGCACGGGATAAGTAATCAGCGTTTCATCGGCAAAATCTTCTGCCTGCCAAATATTTTTGGCGGCTAATGGGTGTGTTTTTGCTGCAATGCCCACCATTTCGTAGGAAAAAAGCGGCAGAAAAGCAATATTCGCCGTTTCTTCTGCGTGTGAGACAATCGCCAAATCGGCACGCCGTGTGAGCAACAATGATACGGGGTCTGCCTGAAAACCCGACACAATATCCAACTCAATCGCAGGCCAAGCGGTGCGAAAATCGTCCATAGCGGGAATCAGCCAGTCAAAGCAGGTGTGGCATTCCACCGCAATGCGTAATTCGCCTGCTGCCCCTTCAACTAACTGCACAATATCTCGCCCACAGGCTTGTGTAGCAGGCAAGATTTCTTCTGCCAAACGCAAAAGCCGCTCGCCCACTGCGGTAAATCGCAAAGGTTGCGTTTTGCGTTCAAACAAAGGAGCATTATAAAAATCTTCTAACAATTTGATTTGATGAGACAAAGCCGACTGCGTTAAAAACAACCGTTTCGCCGCCGCCGACACCCCACCACACTCACGCAAAGCCAGTAATGACCGCAAATGGCGTAACTCTAATGGACTGTTGTTCATCATTTTTTATGGTTTCCTTATATAAATAAAATTCATTCTGTAATAATTTTAGTATAAAAACAATTCATTTTCACGAAAAAATTCATCTTTTTATCAACTTTATATGAAAAAAATTCATTTTTATTGCTTTCAGGCAGCCTGAAACACTCTGTTTGTGAAAAATGTTTCAAATCGACTATACTTAAAGCCATTTTTAAAAGTGTCAAACCAAATGAACTCCATTTCTTTTTCCTTAAATGGCAATGAAAACATTGCCTTATGCGATTTATTGAAACTCGTTTCTTTATGCAACAGCGGCGGGCAAGCCAAAATGATGATTGCAGACGGGCAGGTTTTGCGTAATGGCGTTGTGGAAACCCGCAAAACCGCCAAAATTCGTGCAGGTGAAAAAATTGAATTTAATCAAACGGTTATATCTATTTTGTAATATAATAAGGGGCTTTCAGGCAGCTTGAAACACTACAAACAAACCAAAATGAATATCGACCTACATTGCCATTCTAATATTTCAGACGGCAAATTGCCGCCCAATCAAGTGGTAGAAACCGCCTTTGAGAACGGTGCCAAACTTTTGGCACTGACCGACCACGACCATATCGGCGGTTTATCTATGGCACGGCAAACCGCACAACAAATCGGCTTGTCGTTTATCCATGGCGTAGAAATTTCCGTGTCGTGGCGTGGCAGAACCATTCACATTGTCGGTTTGAATTTTACCCCGTCAGATGAATTAGAAAAATCGTTGAAAATCAATCGACAAGGGCGATTTTTGCGTTTAGAAAAAATCGCCGCACGATTAGAAAAAAAATTATCCGTTAAACATATTGTTCAGGGAGCGTTAGATTTAGCCAATTCGCCCGACAGCGTTTCACGCACGCATATTGCACAATATTTGGTTAATCAGGGCGTGGTTGAAAATCTGTCGCAAGCGTTCAAAAAGTGGTTAGGAGACGGCAAAATCGGCGATATAAAACATCAATGGATAACGCTTGAAGAAGCGGTTTTGGCTATTAAAAACGCAGGCGGTATCGCCGTGATTGCACACCCTGCACGATACAAAATCAGTGCCACTGCCATGCGAAGTTTGGTTGAAGAATTTATGTCTTACGGCGGAGGGGCGATTGAAGTGTCATCAAGCGTACATTCTTTGAACGAACGCTTAAATTTAGCCTTGCTTGCCAACCGCTACGGCTTATACGCGTCAGCAGGCAGCGACTTTCACGGCAACGGCGAGTTTGGCAGAATGGCAGGACTTTCCCCCGATTTACCCGTAACTTGCAAACCCGTTTGGGAATTGTTTTAGCAAGCAAAAATTTTCATTATTTGCGTTTTAGGCTGCCTGAAACAATTTTATTGATTAGCCAATTCAACCATTTTATCCGCAAAATTTTTGGCTTCTTTTTCGCATTCGGTTTGGTTTGATGAAATTAAATGAGCCAGTATTAAAACGATTGAATTTTCTTTATTTAAGTAATTGTTTAATATATAAAATTCACCACTTTTAAGTGTTAGTTTTTGCTGCATTTGTTGAAATATTTTTTGACTTTCAATATTGCGTTTGTCAGCATTTTCACGAGATAAGTGTTTATCAAAACATAATTTTGTTGCTAAATGATATTCTTTAATAATATCCAATAGTGTTGTATTGTATTTTTTATTCACAGTTTGTAAATTCTCGTTAATTTTTTCTAATCTTTCATTAAAAAATTCTTCAGAACCAATAAAATACCATAGCCACATTATTTCTATATCTCCCATATATGAACGGTTATGAACAATATTAGCCGTTCTTCTATCAATACTCTTTACTTCTCCTAAAAAACGATTTAACAAAATCAATCTATGATATACGGATTTTCCATTTAATTTATTTGATATTTTATATTCATGTTTATCATAATAATTAAAAAGAAAATCATAATTCTTTTTCAAAATATTCTTCATATCATCTTTATTAGAATAAACCGAAAAAGAATCCAGATATAACTGTGAAATTTTTAATGCTCTTTCTGCGTCTTTTTCTCTATTAAAAGCAGGTGTAATTTGCCAAATGGCTTTGGCAATATTTAATGTGGTGATTGATTTCTGTTTTTTGCTAAAAAATTGGCTTTCAATTTTTTGATTATCAATCCAATCCATTGCCCAAGCACAGGATAATATATAGACGAAAATAACAAAAATAAAAGACAAAATAATTTTTTTTAACATCATTACTCCTAAAAATAACTTTAACTTCACGCACGACTTGCGCTATGCTGTTTCAGGCTGCCTGAAAAATAATCAAAACGCGTGGGCAATAACGCCCACCCTACGCGTCAATACCGCATTTTGCGTTTTAGCAAAACCAACACTGCACCGTCATTATTGCCTTTTTCGGTATAAGCCAAAACCTGTGGGTGAGCCATAAGCCAGCGGCGGACTAAATTTTTGAGTGTCGGGCGAAAGCCTTTTGAACCCAGCCCACTGCCATGCACAATTTCGCCAATTGTGCCTTTTTTCTGAACAAAATCAATAAATTCGTTGAGTACGATTTGGGCTTCGTCTTGCGTGTAACCGTGTAAATCCAATACGGCGACAATGTCGTCATCATCAGCTGCAAGGAGTTTTTTAATATCATTTTTACCGCCGCCGCCATGTGCGTATTGTGTTGGCGGCGTGTCGTTTTCGATTGTGCTGGTGCCAATAAATATATCGTTGTCAGTATCTCGTTCAATTTCTTTTTGGCGTGGAATAATTGGCGTGCGTGTTCGTTCTCTTGCCACACGATTACTGCTTTTCAGCGGTTTGACGGCACGCATTTCATCGGCAAAAACGGCGTTTTCGGCTTGTATTTCTTTTGCCTTTTGTTCTTCTTCGCGGCGTTTTTCTTCTCGTTTGACCGCCGCTTTGCCTGCTATTTTCAGTTGCTGTTGCCAATCGTTTGTACTCATTTTCAGGCTGCCTGAAAAATTATTCTGCGTCAAATCCAGCGTTTTCAATCGCTTGTTTGAGTGTGGCAACATTGGTTTGTTGCGGGTCAAACGACACGGTCGCACAATTTTCTGCCCAATTAACATCGGCATGTGCCACACCTGCGACTTTTTCCAACACTTGTTTTACCGTAGCAGCACAACCGCCACACGACATACCACCGACTGATAAGGTAATGTTTTCCATAATTTTTTCCTTATTTTTCATTTTGTTAAATGGTCCCACCGACAGGAATCGAACCTGTATTTCACGCTTAGGAGGCGCGCGTTCTATCCGTTGAACTACGGCGGGATTTTGTTTTTAACTTCACTTCGTTTCAGGCTGCCTGAAACTTATTTACCACTACTGCCAATATTAAACAGAGTGCCGCCCATTCCATCTGGTTTCATTGAAACATAATATTTATTTTTTTGTCCGCAGGCGGTTACTGTCCATAATTCTTCATATTCTTGTTTTTCAGGGTTAGACGCATAAGGCTCACGATGAACGGCTTGAATTTTATTACAATTTTGCGACATTTCAAACAGTTTGATATATTTCATAATATCGCTTGTTACCGTGTGGCTTGCAACCGAATTTCCTGAATAAGAAACGCAAGCAGAAAGTAATAAAATTAAGGGTAAATATTTATTCATTTTTTGTCCTTAAATAAAATAATTTAGGCAAAAACTTTTAGTATTGCCTAATCACCGATTGTTTCACCACTTCTGCCAAAGTTTGTCGATAAAGATTATCGGGCAGAACCGACAAGCACGCCACAGCGTTATCTGCCATTTTTTCGGTTACACTGCGGCAGTAATCCAAAGCGTCCGAGTTCAGCACAAAATCACGAATTTCCGCAAATTTTTCGCGGCGACCGTTTGTCAAAGCGTCTTTCACAGCGGCGGCGGCGGCAGGTGTGCCTTGTCGCATTAAATAAATTAACGGCAGCGTGGCTTTGCCTTCGGCTAAATCATCGCCCAAGTTTTTGCCGATGGTGTCCGCGTCGCCCACATAATCCAAAATATCATCAACAATTTGAAACACCGTGCCCAACAGCATACCGTAGTTTTTCAACGCCGTTTCCTGTTCATCAGGGGCGTTTGCCAACACCGCACCGATTTGAGCCGCTGCTTCAAACAGTTTGGCAGTTTTGCTTTTAATCACTTCCAAATAAGCGGCTTCACTCAAATCAACATTGCCGATATTCATCAGTTGCATCACTTCGCCTGCGGCAATCACATTGGTTGCGTCTGCCATAATTTTCATCAATTTCATACTGTTCGCACCAACCATTAACTGAAAGGCACGCGTATAAAGAAAATCGCCCACAAGCACGGCGGCGGCATTGCCAAATAGATTATTTGCGGTGTCTTTGCCACGCCGTTTATCGCTTTCATCAACCACATCGTCATGCAAGAGCGTGGAAGTGTGAATAAACTCAACCATTGCCGCTTGGCGGTAAAGTTCGGCTTCGGTATAACCCAAAACCTTGCCCGATAAAACAGCAATTAAGGGACGCATGCGTTTGCCGCCCGAGTGAATAATATAATTGCCCACTTGCTCAATCAAAACCACGCCAGACTTGACTTGCTCGGCAATCACTTGATTAACTTGTTGTAAATCTTGTTGAAATTCGTGTTGAAAATAGGGAATATTCGCTAACATAATGCTTTAATCAATGTTCAGGCTGCCTGAAAGGTGCATATTATAGCGTATAATAAACCGTTTTATTTATCTTTCAGGCTGCCTGAAATGTCTTATTTACCTATTGCCGTTATTCAAACCTGCTCATCAACTTCTGTTGATGACAATATCGCTTGCGTGGAAAATTTGATTGCGAATGCCGTAGAGCAAGGGGCGAAGTGGGTTGTTTTGCCTGAATACTGGGCAATAATGGGGCAGAATGAAACGGATAAGGTTGAAATTGCCGAAGATTTTGGCAATGGGCGTTTGCAAAGCGTTCTGTCGAACTGGGCAAAACGCTTTAATATTGTGCTGTTTGGCGGCACCATTCCCTTAAAAAGCCCACAAAAAGGCAAGATTTTCAATAGTTTATTAACTTTCAATCCCGCAGGCGAATGTATTTATCGCTATGATAAAGTGCATTTATTTGGCTTTTCGGGCGTGGGCGAAAAATACAGCGAACATAACACCATTGTTGCAAGAGAATTTTTGCCGCAATTTCAATATAATGGCATAAAAATCGCACAAGGAATATGCTTTGATTTGCGTTTTCCCGAATTTTTTCGCCGTCAAGGCGTGTTTGATATTTTCATTTTGCCAGCGGCATTTACCTACACCACAGGCAAGGCACACTGGACAACGCTTTTAAAAGCCCGAGCGATTGAAAACCAGTGTTTTGTCGTAGCCGCAGGACAAGGCGGACAACACGCAAACGGCAGACGCACCTTTGGACACAGCATCATCATTGACCCATGGGGCGAAGTATTAGCCGAATTAGACGAAGAAACAGGCGTGGCTTGCGTATCGCTTGATTTACAAAAAATAAAAACCGTCCGCCGCCATTTGCCGTCTGTTACGGCAGGACGGACAAATTGCATAAAAACAAAACCTTTTCAGGCAGCCTGAAAGTGAAAGGAGTAGAAAATAATGGATAATCAAAAGCCTGTTTTGCAAATTCAATCCGAAGAGATTAGACATTATCCTATTATCGCTATCTATACTTTCATTATCTTCGTAGCGGCTCCATTAGGTACATTCAATTCATTGAGAGCAACTTTATGCTTGTTTGGTTTATTATCGTTGGGCTTACTGATTTATTTTCATTATATTCAAAAACCGCCTACAATGAATTTTTATGCTGACGGAAAGATAAAATATAATAATGAAATATTTAATGTAGAAGATTATTTAGGAATAACCACAATAAATAATCAGGACGGTGCTAAACTCCTTGTTAGAGGATACAACGGTTTTTATCCGCCAAATAATTATATTATTTTAATCAATAAAAATAAATTTAAAGATGATTTATTTGTTTTCAATATTGCTATTTACTTTAATGATTATGCCGAATACCACGAAACTGTACAATTAAAGAAAAAAATTGCACAAATAACACATTTACCGATATTTACGCCATGCAATGAATTTATATTAAGAGAGAAATTAACCGTTTGGCAAGAAGAAGAAAATATCAATCATATTATCTCATACAAAACAACAAAATTAAGTCAAATAGAAATTATTTTTCATTGTTGTTTTGCAGGTTTTTTTGGATTTTCATTTTTTTCAAATTATCATTTATTATTTGCCACTACTACAACAATATTGTCAATAATTTTCTGTTATTTATTGTTTAATAAATACCGTTTTTATTATACATTTATGTTTAATTCAATGACAACTTCACAAGTTAAAATCAATAACAATATATTATCATATAATCATCAAGAAATTGAATTAAATAATATAAAACAAATCAAAATTAAAGATATATATGCACAAAAATATTATATATATAGCCGTTTGAATATTGAATTAAATAATGGTAAAAAAATAAAATTATTTGTTTCCACGCCACAAGTGCGAAACCCTAAAAAATTGCGTGAATTTTTAAGCGAAAAATTGCCAAATAAGTTAATTGATGAAGATAAAATATTTTAATCAACACCTTTCAGGCAGCCTGAAACAATAGATTTTAAAATGCCACACGGATTCGAGATTGCTCACGCAATCTCTTTAAAATAAAAATAAAAGGAAAACCGTTAGGTTTTCCGAATCCGTGTGGCAATATAAAATAAGTTCATTTCAGGCAGCCTGAAAATACAATACAAAATGAATATACCGATATTATCCTTAAAAAACAATCATTTCCCCGATATTGATGAAGCCGTTAAAACACGAGACGGTTTAGTAGCCATCGGCGGAGATTTATCGCCTGAACGCTTGAAAACCGCTTACCGTTTGGGCGTTTTTCCGTGGTTTAGCGACAATCAGCCGATTGCGTGGTGGTGTTTGTCGCCACGCACGGTGTTGTTTCCTGAAAAACTGCATATTGCCAAATCTCTGGGCAAAACCATTCGCAATACGGCGTATGTGGTTACGATGAATGTGGCGTTTGACAAAGTAATTGCCGCCTGTGCCAGCGTAGAACGCCCCGAACAAGACGGCACTTGGATTACGCACGATATGCAACAGGCTTATATACAACTCTACCAAAAAGGTTATGCCCATTCGTTTGAATACTGGTATCAAGCGAGTTCAGGCAGCCTGAAACTTGGCGGCGGCTTATATGGTGTGCAAATCGGACGCATATTCTTTGGCGAATCAATGTTTGCCGTAAAACCCAATGCGTCCAAAGTTGCCTTTGCGTGGGCTGTGGATTTTCTTAAAAAATCAGGTATTTATCTAATAGATTGCCAAATGAAAACTGAGCACTTAATGCGTTTCGGTGCAGAACAAATGGCGTTGAAAAACTTTCAGGCAGCCTTATTACAATACTGCCATTTACCGCCATTGCAGTTATTTAATAAAAAAATATTAAAAAACAACGGATTAGATAATATTGAAAGTTTATTTCAGGCTGCCTGAAAACTACTCATTGCTCATTGGCTTTCAGGCAGCCTGAAAAATAAAAAACGCTATATAAAATATAGCGTTTTCTCTTATAAAACAAACTGTTATTTGTGTCTTTGACTGCGGATATAGTCCAAAGTTTTGAGTTCGGCAATCGCGGCTGCCAGTGCGGCTTCGGCAGCTGCTGTGGATTTTGCGTCTGTGGCGGATTTTAAGCGTTCTTCCGCATTTTTGCGGGCTTCTTCCGCACGGGCTTGATCCATTTCATCGGAACGCACGGCTACTTCGGCTAAAATCGTCAGTTTGTCAGGACGCACTTCTAATAAGCCGCCCGATACTGCCAACAGAACTTCTTGTTCTTGGTTCGGCACAGTCAAACGCACCACACCAGGACGCACCAAGTTCATAATCGGCACATGGCGTGGGTAAATACCCAACTCACCTGTTTGCGTGGGGACAACAACGAACTTGGCTTCGCCTGAATAAATATTCTGTTCGTTGCTGACTATTTCAACTCGCATGGTGTCCATACACCACCCCCTTAACTAACGGTTTCGGCTTTGGCGGCTGCTTCTTCAATCGAACCGACCATGTAGAACGCTTGTTCTGGCAAGTGATCGTATTCGCCATTGAGAATGGCTTTGAAGCCTGCAATGGTATCACGCAGTGATACATATTTACCGGGCGAGCCTGTAAATACTTCTGCCACATGGAACGGTTGTGATAAGAAGCGTTGAATTTTACGCGCCCGCATTACAGTGAGTTTGTCGTCATCGGACAATTCGTCCATACCCAAAATGGCGATAATATCACGCAATTCTTTGTATTTTTGCAAAGTGGATTGCACGCCACGAGCCA